>WHTA01000009.1 GCA_009379825.1 Streptosporangiales bacterium | reverse complement strand
GTGGGTGAAGTGCGGCGCGAGGCGGCGGATCAGCTTGGTCTGCTGGGAGTCCACCGCATACACCTGCTTCGGCGCCGCCGGCGCGACGTGGTGGGCCTCGTCCAGGATCAACAGGTCGAACGTCCGGGGGAAGGTCGGACCATCGACCGGGAGCACCTCGTCGAGCAGCCGCCCCGCCTTCGGCCCCCGCAACCACGGCAAGCTGACGATCGCGAGCGGGTAGACGTTGAAAGGGTTCGCGGTGCTGCCATGCTCACGCCGGACCAGCGCACACCGCTCGGTGTCGACGATGGTGAAGTCGAGGCCGAACTTCTCCGCCATCTCGTCGCGCCACTTCACGGTGAGGCCGGCGGGGCAGACGATCATGATCCGCTTGGCTCGGTGGCGCAACAACAGCTCCTGCGCCACCAGGCCCGCCTCGACCGTCTTGCCCAACCCGACATCGTCGGCGAGCAGCAGGTTCACGCGCGGTGCGTCCACCGCTCGCGCCACCGGCTCCAGCTGGTAAGCCTCGACCGCGACCCCGGACCGAAATGGCGCCTGCAAGGTCTTGACGTCGGCGGACGTCACCGCCGACCAGCGAACGGCGTCGAGGAACGCTGCCAGCCGCTCCGGCGGGTCGAAGCCGTGCTCGGTCACCTCGGGCAGCGAACCGGCAGGAAGGATCTCACCGTCTGGCTCGATCTCCCAGATGACCTCGAGGGTACCGTCGTACCGGCCGCCTTCGACGCTGCGCAGCTCGACCAGCGTGTTCCCCGGCGCACGGTCGACATCACTCACCACCCAGCGCTCACCGCGAACCGCCACCAGCGCCCCGACAGCCAGGTCTGCGTCAGCCATGGATGGAACCCTGCCCCCTCCCCAAATGCCGCATGAGCAGTGTGCCAGGAACACCAACGCAGCGTGAGGGATCCGTCATGAAACATCGGCCAGCGGCTCACGACGATACAACCGGTGCCGCCCGCCGCGACGCCGAACCACGCGACTACTCAGGCGTCAACGCCAGCCGCTCGAACGCGCGCAGCCCTCGAACGGCAAGGGTCAGATCGCCGGGACAGGTCACCCCAGTGATCTGCTCGAACTACGGGAGGTGGTTGAGCACGGAGTCAACAGCTCGCGGAGCAGCAAGGAATCCGGCCAGAACACCCCGAGCAACTCGTCCATGCCGACGCCCTGCCGAGCACGATGGCGCCATAGATCTCCAGAACATGGTCGAGATGCGTCGTGTCGTCACCGGCCATCTCGAACAACAACAGCTAACCGTAGCTGGCCAGACTGGCAAGTACCCGGGCTCGGTGAAATGAAGAGCCAGCCACAGCTTTCCATCCAGGTGGCCAGTCACGACTCGAACCAGCTGTCCTGGCCTGAGGCGCATGATCTCCACCGGACTGACCTTGGTCGCCACCGGCTGTTGTTCTGCATGGCCGTGGACACTGAGGGCCGGAGTCGAGGAACACAGGAATGGGCGAAGAACCCATATGGCGACTCGGTGCACCCCTCGGGTGCACCTCACCCAGCACAACCGCGTCGAACCGCGCCGGACCCGATCGTCCATCCCAGCGTTGACCTGCGCTGTAGGCATTTCCACAGGTCAAAGACGGCCTACCAAGCTGGTTCGATTCCCGTCGCCCGCTCCACTGCGATATGGGCTCTGACCTGCGGTCTTGTCGCCTAGCCTCTCGTGAAGCGGTTCCGTTGGCGCACCTATGGGTGCACGGATGATCACGGACTGCCGCTTGGCGGTTGGCTGTGCTTCGCCTCGCCGGGAGCGGAGCAAGGGTGTGGTGCCACGGCGTTCTTCGAATCCGCAAAGACTGCGGACGTCTCACTCGCACCCACCTCGAGAGCAGCAATATCGTGCGGCAGCGACCAGATCGTACAGGAATGGAGGAAACCAAGGAGCTCACCAGCGCGATACAGCTGCTCCGCCGTGCTCTCGAACTGCCGAATGCGGTACATCCGCTCGTAACAGGTGAGGAGAGCTTCCGTGCCATAGTGCGTGCTGTCGGTCATTTCGGTTGCTCCGTCGAGTCGGTGGCGGCGTCCAGCAGGAGCCGCAATGGCCGTTCCAGCCAGGTGGCTGCCGCATCGAGGTACTCGGCGGTGCGTGCACCGTTGAGCACCCGGTGGTCGGCGGACACGGTCAGCGACACCGTGCCGCCCTCGGCCGGCGGCCGGATCCTCCCCATCGCCACCACGAGACTCTGCGGTGGAGACACCAAGGCGGTGAAGTGATCGATGCCGAACGGGCCGAGGTTCGAGAGGCTGCAGGTGCCGGTGTCCGCCTCGGCCGACGTCAGCTGGTGGGTACACGCAGCGTCGACCACCCGACGACGTTCCTCGGCGAGTTGGGTGCGTGTGCGTCCGGGAACGTCGTTGATAACGGGTTGTAGAGCTCCCCGCCGACGGCCACCAGCATGTTGACGTCGACGGTGCGCCTGCGGATCAAGTGGTCGTCGGCCAACCTGCAGTTGACCTCAGGAACATCGTCGACGGCGAGCGCCAATGCACGGATGACCAGGTCGGTCACCCGCAGCGGATGGTCGGGCCAGTCACTGCGCACCTCGCTCACGAGCTCGAGCGCGGCGGCTACCGCCACCCCTCTGGTGAACTGGTACTGCGGTATGGCGGCAGACGCCGCGACCTGTCGGACCATCGCGAGGTGACCCTTGCCGAGCGGCACCCGCACGGACTCATCCGGTGCCGGTCCGGTCGCCGCCGTGTCGTCGCGCCGGCGATGCCTCGTGCGGCCGGCTCCAGTCTCGCCGGTCGAGCGGCAGCGCGACGGTGCGTTCCCCCTGTGACGGCGGGCTCGGCACCTCGGCTTCGGCAGCGGGAGCTGGTGTCACGGGTTGCGGTGCCTGATCGCTCGGCACCTCGTCGGTACCTTCGTCGGCCCTTGCCGCCGCTACCCAGGCAAGGACCGCCCCGGCCGCCACCTCGGTGCCTGCCGGGTAGGCGATCCCCGAGATGACACCGTCGGCCGGGTTCTCCAAGTCGACACCGACCTTGTCCGTCTCGATGGTAGCGACTGGCCGCCGCCAACGCGGCGGAGCGCGGCGAACTGGGACACACGCTGGTCCTTCTCACTCTCGCGCTCGGTACCTGCCACTTCGTGCTGCTGCACCGTGTCGACTTCGGACGGGTCTGCCGGTGGCGTCCCGCTGGGCATTCCGTTCGTCGTCTTCCCGCTATGGGCACTGCACCTGGTCGCCACGGTTCGAGGAGGCGCGAAGGCGACCAACAGCACGGCAGTCTCTTGGCCGTCGGTCCCGATCTTTCGCAGCTAGCGTCCCAGCGTCAGGACCAGGCGGGAAGCTGTTGCAGCGCCCAGCGGTTGCCGTCGGGGGCGCTGAAGTACACGAACCGTCCCCACGGCCGATCGTCGACATCACTGGCCTCGACACCGCGGCCGACCAACTCCGCACGGACCGCGTCAGCATCTGCGACCACCATCTGCAGGTTGTCCAGGGAGCCTGAGTCCATCGCGGTCAGTCCCTTGCCGAACGCGATCGAGCACGCCGATCCCGGCGGGTCATCTGCACGAAGCGTACTTCGCCGCTCACGGTGTGGTCGTGGTCCGCGACGAAACCCGCCTTGAGGTAGAACGCCTTGGCCCGGTCGACGTCACTCACCGGAATGCCCACCGGCTCAAGTCTCATATCCATGCCGATGATGGTAAGCGCCATTCGTGCCGGTAACGGTCCACAAACGGACAGAGCACAGACGGTGGCCGGTACCCTCCGATCCGTAACCTCGTGGTCTTCGACTCGAAGGCCGACCGCTTCGCAGCGAGAACGGACGGTCACCACCCAGGTTCCCAGTGGTGGGCAGATCTACCTTCCGCCGATACCGAGCTGCCCGAGGCCCTTGAGGAAGGCGTTCCGCATGGAGATGAACAACAAGACGATCGGCACGGTGGCGAGCACCGAGGCGGTCAGGACGAGGTCCCAGCGAGGGCGGTAGAGGCCGACCATCGATGCAATGCCCACCGAAAGCGGGAAGTTCTGCTCACTACGCATCACAATGAGCGGCCAGAGCAGGTCGTTCCACGACTCGAGCGAGAACAGGATGGCAAGGGTTCCGAGGGCTGGCTTCACCATGGGCACCACGATGCGGAAGAAGATGCCGTATTCGGAAACTCCGTCGACACGAGCGGCGTCGAGCACGTCCTGCGGGATGCTGAGCATGTACTGGCGCATGAAGAAGAGCCCGAAGGGGTGCGCGAGCAGCGGAAAGATCACTCCCAAGTAGGTGTCGATCATCTTCAGGTTGACCATCAGGATGAACAGCGGGATCAACAGCAGGTGGAACGGCACCATCTGGGAGGACAAGATCGAGACGAAGATGGCGTTCCGGAACCTGAACCTGAACCGTGCCAACGGATATGCCGCCATCGTGACGACGATCAACGATCCCAGTGTCGTCCCGACAGCGAGGATCACGGAGTTGCCGAACCAGTTCAAGAACGCCGTCTCCGCGAAGAGATTCGCATAGTTCTCGGGCGTTACTTCCGTGGGGAGGAACTTGTCCGAGTCGGCGAGAATCCTGTCCGCAGGACGTGCCGAGCTGACGAGCAGCCAGTAGAACGGGACGAGGAACAGCATGGAGACCGCTGCGACCAGTACGGTCGGTACGAACCAGTCAGGTAGAATCCTTGGCCTGGCCGCGCTCCGCTCCCGGGTTCGTATCCTCATGGGCCTGCTCACTCCTTCTTGAAGAACCCGAAGAGCCTGAGCTGGATCACTGAGATGATCATGATGACCAAGGCGAGCACCACTCCGATCGCCGCGGCATACCCCAGCTGGAACGAAGTGAACGCAGTGCGGTACAGGAGAACGACAATGCTGAGGCCACCGGCCCCCGGGCTCTGACCGCCCGTCCACAAGATGAACGGTTCCACGAAGAGCTGGAAGCCGTTGATCAGCGTCAACACCATGACGAACAAGATGATCGGCTTCGACAGCGGCACCGAGATATACCAGAAGCTCCGTATACCCGACGCACCGTCCACCGCAGCGGCGTCGTACCAGCTCCCGCGGGATGTTCGCCAGGCCGGTCGTGAAGTACAGGATGTTGAGGCCTACCCACCGCCACGTCGCGAGAATGAGCAACGCCGGAAGTGCGAGATACTCCGACTCCAGCCAAGCCGGCTTCGGCAGCCCGACCGACGCGAGAGCGGCATTCAACGGGCCGTCCGTGCTGAGGAGCAGCTGGAACACGACAGCGACGACGACGAGCGAGGTGAGCACAGGCAGGAAGAGGATGGTTCGGAACCCGTGCGCATTCTTCACGCGGCCGGAGTGCAAGACCGCCGCCAACGTGAACGGGATGACGATGAGTATGGCTAGGGTACCCATCGCGTACATCGTCGAGTTCGACATTGCCTTGTAGAATTCGCCATCCCGCGCGAGCGCCTGATAGTTCCCCAGGCCCGTCCACTCACTGTTCCCGACACCTTCGATGTCTTGGAGACTCAGCAGGACCGCATGAATGATCGGCCACACCCGGAAAACGAGGAACAAGGTAAGGAACGGCAGCAGGAAGGCCGTCGTCACCACCGCCGGGCGTTCGACGAACGATCTGAGCCTCGCTACCAGCGTCATCTGCGAAACCATCGGGCCACGCCCTCGACCGCGTCAGCTCTTGCGTTCGATGGTCTCGACCGCGCTTGACAGCTCGTCGTTGACGGTCGCGCCCTTCTTGATGACGTTGAACGCCACCGTCTCGTTGACCAACTGCACTGCTTCCGGGTACCTCGATCCGGTGTACTCGGGAGTCAGCCGGTCGAACATCTTCGCGAGGTCCTTCATTACTGGCTCGTCGCTGAACCAGGGGTCGGCCTTGCCCAGGGCTGGGTCGTCGTAGACGTCCTCGCGGTACGGGTCGAAGCCGAGCTCGGTCCAGATCTTGACCTGCGCGTCGTGGGTGAGCTTCGCGAACTCGATGAAGTCCATCGCGACGTCGAGCTTCTCCTCGTCGATGTGCTTGGTGATGGCCGTGCCGGTGCCGCCGCCCATGGTGCTCACGGCCCCGCCGTCCGAGAAGCTCGGCATTGGTCGGACGAGGATCTTGCCCTTGGTCTCGGGCATGAAGTCCTTGAACCGGATCATGTACCACTGGGGGTACCAGACGCAGGCATACTTGCCGGCGTTGAGCGCCTTGTAATACGCCGGTAGGGAGTGGGCGCCGCCGGGAGGAGTGGTTGCGATGCCGTGCTTGTGCACCATGTCGGCGCCCAGTTGGACGGCGTCGATGTTGGCTTGGCTGTCGAGGATGAGCTTGTTGTTCTTGTCGTAGATGCCGCCACCGTTCTGCAGCATGAGGCCGAGAAGCGTAAGCCTGTTCTGCGACTCGACCGTGGTCATCCATCTGCCGGTCTTCTTCTTCACCGTCTTGCCGGCCGCGATGAAGTCGTCCCAGCTCTCGATACTGTCCGGGTCGACGTTGGCGGCCTTGAGAATGTCGGTGTTGTAGTACATGACGTAGGAACCGAGATGATAGTCGACGCCGTACTGCTTTGCGTCGAACTGGTACGGGGCGAGGCGGGTCTCGACGAGGTTCTTCCGGTGCTTGTCGACAATCTTGGTCAGGTCGTGGAGCTGGATCTCACCGCGGGTGAAGCTGCCGAACTTCGCGATCTCGATGTCGACGACGTCCGGGGCGCCCACGCCTGACTGGATCGCAGCGAGCAGCTTCTGGTGCATCTGGTCGTAGTCGTACACCGTCGATTTGACGGTGATCGATGGGCCCTTGGTGGCCTTGTTGAACTCCTTCGCCTGCGCCTTCATGAACTCGGCATGGGCGTCGACGAAGGTCCAGAAGGTGAGCTCCACGCGGTCGGAGCTGCTTTCCCCTGAGCCGCTGCATCCTGCTAGGAGCGCGGGCAGCGCCCGCACCGGCGCCAAGGGCGAGGAACTCTCGGCGGTTGACACCACGACTTGGCTGAGACGTCATCGTCCTGCTCCAATCTCGATGTCGAGCTGCGTGTAGGAATGGGGTGCGAACTCGTACTCGAACGTCCCTGCGGACGCGTCGAAACGAGACTCGACCACATCCACTGCCGCCCGCTCGTCGAAGCTGTTCTTCGCTCGTGGACTGTCCCCCTGTACGCTCCGGCTCACCAAGCCGACCGGCTCGGCATCCCCGAGTGAGACCGTCGCCTTGACGGCTGTCTCGGACGACCTGTTCACGACCGAGACCACGACGCGCTGCCCGCTTCGATCCCGGGTTGCCGCGACGTCGAGGAGGGCGAAGGGCCCTAGGTCCGCGATCCGATACTCGCGGCGTTCCGGTTGCTCGGGATCGGCGTACTCCACCGTGTCGCACTCCACGTGCGCGTCGAGCGCGACCTCCTGGCTGTGTTCCGCGGCAAGGCGCAACGGGTGGTAGATGGT
Organism: Streptosporangiales bacterium; assembly: GCA_009379825.1. Classification (NCBI taxonomy): domain Bacteria; kingdom Bacillati; phylum Actinomycetota; class Actinomycetes; order Streptosporangiales; species Streptosporangiales bacterium. The sequence continues at coordinate 119,784 of WHTA01000009.1, read as the reverse complement.
CTGCAGGAACAGGCCGTCCGGGTTGGTGAAGATGGGCGCGATGACGTTGACCAGCTGCGCCAGGTTCGCGATCTTCACCACCGACCATCGCGGCCCTCGGGCCCGGCTGGCTGTCCGTCGCCCACGGCCCGAACGAGTGCGTCGGTCTCGACCAGCTCGACCAGGCCGAGCGGCTCTACGAGCGCCTCGCCCACACCTACTTGGGTGGTGGGTCATGATGGCGGTACGACCTATCGTGGGGAGCAGACTGCGATGACGCGAGACGTGCCACCATCGGGTTCCGCACGCAACCTCGTCCGCGCGTTCGGCCTACTCGACATCCTGGCCGACTCACCCGAGGGCCACACCCTGGCAGAGCTGGCCGGTGCCGCCGAGCTGCCCGAGGCGACCGTGCACCGGCTGCTCTCGGTGCTCGCGGACCTGCACGTCGTCAGGGTCGGCAGCGGCGGGCGGTGGCGGGTCGGGCGGCGCTGCCTCGAGCTCGGCGCCGCGTACCTCGACTCGATCGAGATCAGGTCCGAGGCACGCGACCTGATGCAGCGACTCACCGACGAGACCGGCGAGACGTGTGCGCTCGGCGTGCTCGACGACGACCGCGTGGTCTACGTGGAGAAGATCGACAGCCCGCACGCGGTGCGCATGCACTCGGCAATCGGCAGGAGCAACCCGGCCGCGACGAGTGCGCTCGGCCGAGCGATCCTCGCCTGGTCGGCCGACGCCGTCGTCCAGCGCGTGCTCGCGTCCGGCATCCCGTCGCGCACCGAGAACACGGTGACGGACGTCGCCGACCTGTGGGCCGAGCTCGCGCGCTGCCGGCGCCGCCGCTACAGCGTCGACGACGCGGAGAACGAGCCCGGCATCCGCGGCGTCGGCGCCCCGGTCCTCGACTACCGCGGCCACCCGGTAGCCGCGCTGTCGGTCGCCGGCCCCGAACAGCGCGTCCCCAGACGGCGGCTGCCGAACCTCGGCGCCGCAACGGCGTCCGCGGCCACCGAACTCTCAGCACGCCTCGGCTACTCCCCCCGCGTCCACCAAACCGTCACCGGAGAACCAGCCCACTGACCCGGCCGCTCGTGCTGCGTTCATTCTCGCTCTGGTGGTACTCCAGGGCCTCAGGAATGTCCTGGAATTCGAGGAGGTCGCCGCTGAGTGCTGCCAGGTCGTCCCGGACCTCGGCGGGGGTGACGTAGAAGAACTCGCGGCGACGATTCACCAGGTTCACCCGTTTGCTCTCGAGCCGTTGATGCATCTGAGACTCCAGGCCTACGGCGTCCTCGGAGAAGAACAGAGCATGCACGTCGAACTTGAACGGAACCGACGCATCACCGAGCTCACGCACGCGGTCGAGCGGATCGAGCCTTCGAGTCATGCCGACCTTTACCACGCCCTCGCCAAACGCCCCGACGTTCGAGATCACATAGACGTATCCGGCTCGGACGTTCGCCGCTCGATAGTCGACGTCCTGGATCGCTACAGCGATCTCGTCGAGGTGTTCCCGGAGTACCGCGGCACCCACGTCGTCATTCTTGGCCAGTAGGGCGCGCATCGCATTCTCGTAGTGAGCTTGCTCCTTCTCGAGCTTCGCCCGTTCCCGCTCGAACTCGAGCTGCGCCTGGCGTTCCTCGCGAAGCCGGGTCTTCTCCTCGCGTTCGCGTTCCTTCTCCTCTGCGAGCCTCTCCGCGTGATCGGCAGTGAGTTCCAACTCTTTGATCCTCAGCTGGTGGTACGGCTCGGCAATGGCGATGTCCATGGTGGAACCGAGCTTTGCAATACTGACCGCAACCTTGGTCAGGCGATCGATCGCAGACTCCAGCTTGTACGGTTTGAGCCCACGCACGAGGTTATCCGCCTCTGCCTTGTACGCGCGTAGCAAGAGCTTGGAGAAGCCGCGCACCATCTTCCTGCCCTCAGTGAGCGAGCCGTTCACGGTCCAGCTAGTGGTAGCGCGTACGGCTCCGCCGTCCCTGTGCGTCGCGGTTCGTATCGCATCCTTCAACCGCGACAGTTCGGCCTGATAGGAAACAGCGTCATCGAGCGGATGCCGGTACTCGTAGACCCCGACTTCCTGGAGCAACGCCATTTCCTCTGTGACCACCACCTCCTGCTGAAGCTCGGCCAGACGCTGAGCAACCTGGTTCCTCTGCTTCACCAGAAGGCGCAACTCCTCCTGGCCCATGGCAGCCGCCTCCCTCGCCTGCGCCTCCAGGCGGGCATGCTGCGCAGCGATCTCGGAGTTGAGCTGATCGCGCCGTTGCCCCAACTCGACGGCATCGAGCGCTCCGAGTCGCTCCAGCTCGGCTCGGAGCCGAGCAACCTCCATCCGCAATGACTCAGCTTCCTCGGCCAGCTCCTTGGCCTTGGACCGCGCACCGAACCGCGGGATGGACGCATCGTTGGGAGGCATCGCCGGGCCTGCTGGCAGGACCGAGGTGCCGTCAGGCATGACCCACAACTGCCATCCGACAGGTGGAGGACCCCAAGCAGGGTGCGGCTGCCAACCTGGCGGCGGCGTCCAGCCAGGCGGCGGCGCCGGCCAGTTCGGCGGCGGGTTGAACCGCAACTCCACGACGATCACTCCGCACACGAGACTGGCACCGAAGCAAGGGCCGCCCTGCTCGCGGTCCTTCCTGAGCACGGTCTTCGCCGAGGGTGACGACGGCCGGAATGTGGCCCTACGTGAGGCAGGCATCGACATGGCGGCCTTCGTCCAGGCCATGCTCGGCTACGCGCAAGGTCCAGCCTGTTTGACGAACCAACAACTAGATGGTGACGCGGTCGTAGGTCCTCAGCGTCCGGGACCAACGTCCCGTTCCCTTGGGCGCGGGCCGCGGCTGCCCCTATCGTCGTAGCCGATCGGAAGGCCGCGATGGGAGAATGTGGACATGACAGACGAGCACGGCCACGATGCGTTCCACCGGCGGCTGCACCACATCGCTCCCACCCGGTTGCGTTCGGACACCGCTCAGACGTCGGGGATGCGCAGGGTCGAGGCGATCAGCGGCGAATCGGTCGGCTCGCAGAACCTCTGGATGGGGCAGACCCACGTACCCGCACACACCAACTCGGGCAACCACCATCACGGTCACTCGGAGACCGCCATCTACGTCGTCAGCGGCCACCCCGTCTTCGTCTTCCTCGACGAGCACACCGGCGAGGAGACCAGGCTGACGACCGCACCAGGCGACTACGTGTTCGTGCCGCCCTATGTGCCGCACCGCGAGGAGAACCCGGACGCCGCCGAAGAAGCGATCGTCGTCATCGCCCGGACCACCCAGGAGGCGATCGTCGTCAACCTCGACGACCTCAGGCGCATCTGACCAGCGGTAATGCGTGGCTGCCGGCAGGAGGCTGGGGGAGCGTGTAGAACGGGAGGATGGAGGTCGTCAGCCGTCAGCGACGCCGTGCCGGCCGCGACGTGAGTCGACGGGTGGTGGCGCTCGCGCTCGGGGTTTGCCTGGTTACGTCCTGCGGCGGCGGGGACCCGGAGGGCGAGACCGAGCCGACCCGCTCGGCGAGCGGGGCACCGACGTCGTCAGGGGACGGCGGGCGGACACGGTCTCCGGACTCGCAGTCCACCGCCAGCGGGCTGCCGACGATGCCGGCGACCGGCGATGCGGCCACACTCGCCCGCCAGATCGGTCGTGCTGCGGCGATCTTGCGGGATCGAGATGCCCAGGCGGGCGACGTACGTCGGGCGGCGGAGTTCCAGCAGCTGGCCGTACACACCCTGGCCGCGGCGTCCGGCGGGTTTCGCAGGGAGGTGACGGACCGGCTGCCTCCAGGGACGGCGCGGGTCACCCGGAGCGACGTCAGAGCAGCCAGGTCGCTTCGCACACTGACCGACCCGGCGCGGACGCTGCCGCGCTGGCGCATCGTCGCCGCACCTCCCGCGACGGAGCTCCTCGGCTACTACCGGGAGGCGCAACGGCGTACGGACGTGCCGTGGACGTACCTGGCGGCGATCCATCTGGTCGAGACGCGGATGGGCCGCATCCGCGGCACGAGCACCGCCGGGGCACGCGGACCCATGCAGTTCATCCCGTCGACCTGGAAGTTGTACGGGGCCGGTGGTGACATCAACGACCCACGGGACGCGATCCTCGCCGCCGGCCGCCTCCTCGAGGACAACGGCGCACCCGACGACATGGCCGCCGCGCTACGGGCGTACAACCCGTCAGACGACTACGTGCGTGCGGTCACCGAGCACGCCCGTACGATGCAACGATCGGCGTCTGCCTACCACGGCTACTGGCACTGGCGCGTGTTGTACCGCCACACGCGGGGCACCTACGTGCTGCCCGTCGGCTACCCGGACGAACGCCCCGTACGGCTGCCGGAAGACTAGGATTCCGGCAACGTCGCTGCTCTACCAAGCGGTTCACCGCGGTGAGCTGACGAAGAAGGACGCGGACCGCCGGCTCGACTACGTACGGAGGCTACGGATCCGGCTGCTCGGCGACCGCGTCCTGCAGAACGTCGCCTGGAAGATCGCCGACCAGCTCGGGTGGTCCGATACCTTCGCCGCCGAGTACATCGCCCTGACCCAGCTCCAAGCCGATGCGCTCATCACTCTCGACGAAGAGCTCGCCGAAGCCGCGAAGGATCTGGTCACGACGGCGCCCATCGAGGCCCTGGATTCATAGCCGGCCGAAGGGCGCAGCCGCTGCCTAGCCGTTCTCGGCGTGTTCGGTGAGGGCGGTGTGGATGCGCCCGGCTACGGTTGCGAAGTCGTCCGCGCTGTTGGCGTGTGGGAACTCCTCGTCCGGCACGGGCACGCCGAGCATGTCGGCGAGCGGCTGCCAGCCGTCGCCCGGTTGCCATTCCACCAGCCGGTCCTCTGCTATCACGGCGCGCACCTCGGCGAGGTGCTCTTCGTAGTAGTCGACGGCGGCCTGCTCGTCGTTGGCGATCCTGGCGAACACCGTGAAGCCGCGGCGCATCATCCGCGCGAACGGTGCCGCCTCCGACACCTCCAGCTCGCCGGCCAGCGCCTTCCTTACGTTCGGCAGGATCGTGTTGTCCATACTCCGCCACCACGCCTGCGGCGAGTCCCGCTTGGACAGCAGGACCGGCGCGTCGGGAAACGCCTCGGCAAGCTCCCGCCAGTACATCGACGCGGGAAAGTCCACGGCGGCCGCGTAGTCGGCGAAGAACGCACGCAACTCGTCACCGTTGACACCGTCGCCCGCACGGGCCCAGAAATCCAGGTGCTCGGGATGCTCGCCCAGCTCGACCATGTGGTAGCACGGCCCACCAGCCAACCGCGGCAACGCCGCCTGCAACGACGTCGTCCCCGTCCTGGGCAGCCCAGCCCCGATCACCCGCAACGCCACGACGCACCTCTCATCCCCACGGCCGACAGCTATATCGTCTCAGCTCGACGTCGTCTGAAGGGCCATTTCTACCGCGGCTGCTACGTGGAGGCGGGTGGTCGGGAACACGGGGACCGGGCTGTCCGGTTGGCCGACGAGGAGTTCTATCTCGGTGCAGCCGAGGACTACGCCTTGCGCTCCTGCCTCGACCAGCCGTTGGATCACCGTGCGGTAGGCCGCTCGGGAGGTCTCGGTGACGATGCCGCGGCAGAGCTCCTCGTAGATCACGTCGTGCACCACCGTGCGGTCTTCCGGCTCCGGGGTCAGCACGGTCAGGCCCTGGTCGGCGAGCCGGTCACGGTAGAAGTCCTGCTCCATGGTGAAGCGGGTGCCCAGCAACCCGACCGTGCTCAACCCCGCCGCGCGTACGGCGGCCCCGGTGGTGTCGGCGAGATGCAGCAGTGGAATGCCGACCGCCGTGTCGATCTGCTCGGCGACCTTGTGCATCGTGTTCGTGCACAGCACGACGAAGTCCGCGCCGGCCGCCTCGAGTTGCTTGGCCGCGTCCGCGAGCAGCACTCCGGCGTCGTCCCAGCGGGCACTGGCCTGCAATGCCTCGATCTCGGCGAAGTCGACCGACACCAGCACGCATCGGGTCGAGTGCAACCCGCCCAGCCGCGCGGCCACCAGCTCGTTGGCCAGCCGGTAGTACTCTGCGCTGGACTCCCAGCTCATCCCGCCCAGCATGCCGATCGTCAACATGGGCTCATCGTCTCAGTACGCGCGGCCGAAGACGAGTCGTTTGCCGTACGCGGATGGTTGGCCGCAGCGGACGCACGGGCCTTCCGCACTCTCGGCGTCGGCCGGGATGACGCGTGGGGTGGCGGCCGTGGCGGTCTTGATGTCGTCCTCGCACGCTTGCCTGCCGCAGTGCAACGCGCGGGCCCAGCCGGTCGCGACCGTCTCGGCGAACTCCTGCCAGGTGTCCACCGCGGCGGTTCGCTGGTCGCGGAACTCGGTGGCGCGCCGCAGCAACAGGTCCTGGAAGGCGGTCAGCTCGGCGCCCAGCCGGGTCGGCGCCGTCTCCAACGAGACCGGCGTCTTCCCGTCGCCGAGCCGGGTGGCCATCAGCGCGGTGCCTGCCGCCAGGTCCCGCGGTCCGAGCTCCAGCCGGATCGGTACGCCGCGCACCTCCCAGTCGTGGAACTTGTAGCCGGGCGAGAGCTGCGGCCGGTCGTCCACATACGTACGGATGCCTGCCTCGCGCAGCCGGCCGGCCAGCTCCCCGGCGGTCCGCAGCACCTGCTCGCCGCGGCCGATCGGGACGATCACCACCTGGTACGGGGCGAGCGCCGGCGGCAGGACGAGCCCCTTGTCGTCGCCGTGCGTCATGATCACGCCGCCGATCATGCGGGTCGTCATGCCCCACGAGGTCGTGTGGCACGGCCGCAGCTCGCCGCTGTCCGCCGTGTACCTGATGTCGAAGACGTCGGCGAAGTTCGTGCCCATGTAGTGCGACGTGCCGGCCTGCAGTGCCCGCCCGTCACGCATCATCGCCTCGACCGTGTACGTCCGCCTGGCACCTGGGAACCGTTCGCCGGCCGTCTTCTCGCCGGCGATCACCGGCATGGCGGCAACCTCCGTGCACACCCGGGTGTAGAGGTCGAGCGAGAGCAGGGTCTCCCGCATGGCGTCCGCCTCGTCGACGTGCGCCGTGTGCCCCTCCTGCCACAGGAACTCCGTGGTGCGCAGGAACATCCGCGGCCGCATCTCCCACCGCACCACGTTCGCCCACTGGTTGAGCAACAGCGGCAGATCCCGGTGCGAGCTGATCCACCTCGCCATCATCTCGCCGATGACGGTCTCCGAGGTCGGCCGGACGACGAGCGGCTCCTCGAGCTCCTTGCCCCCTGCATGCGTCACGACGGCGAGCTCGGGCGCGAACCCCTCGACGTGCTCGGCCTCGCGCTTGAGGTAGCTCTCCGGGATCAGCAGCGGGAAGTACGCGTTGACGTGACCGGTCTCCTTGATCCGCCGGTCCATGTCGGCCTGCAGCAGTTCCCAGATGCGGTACCCGTAGGGACGGATCACCATGGTGCCCCGCACCGGGGCACGGTCGACCAGCTCCGCCTTGAAGACGACCTCGTTGTACCAGGCGGAGAAGTCCTTGCTCTGCGAGGTCAGTCCGCGTGCTTCGCGTGCCACACCCAGAGGCTAGGCGAACCTGCCCGCCGACACATCCTGGTTTTCGCCCGCCCGACCTGGTCAGCCCGGACGCACCGCACCGGTGTAGTTCGACTGGTAGTAGCTGCTGGTGATGTCGATGGTCTTCACGACGTCGCCGCTCGACGGTGCCGCGATCATCTTGCCACCTCCGACATAGATGCCCACGTGGGAGATCGGGTTGTAGAAGAAGACCAGGTCACCCGGCTGGAGATTGGACCTCGCGACACGGGTACCGCTGTCGTACTGCATCTGCGACGAGTGCGGCAGCGAGACGCCCGCCTGGCGCCAGGCCATCATCGTCAGCCCCGAGCAGTCGTACGAGTCCGGACCGTCTGCGCCCCACACGTACGGCTTGCCGAGCTGGGCCTCGGCGAACGCGATGACGTCCGCGACCTTGCCGCTGGTGGCCGGCGCGTCGTTGGACGGCTCGGGAGCACGCTGCTCGGTGTCGCGGCTCGCCCGTTGCTCCGCCGCGCGTTCCCGTTGCTCCGCAACCCGCTCCTTCAACTGGTCGAGGAGCTGCTTCTGCTCGCCGAGCTTCGCCTCGATCTTGGTGCGGGTCTGCCCGATCGTCTTCTTGATCTCCCGCTTCGCCGTCAACGCCTTCGCCGCGGTCGCGCGCTGCTTGGCCAGCTTCTTGGACGCATCGGTGAAGACCGCCAGCTGCCGCTCGCTCCGCTCGGAGAGCAGCTCGAGGCTCGTCGTCATGTCGAGGACGTCCTGCGGCGTCTCCGCAGAGACGAGCGACGCGACGTCGGTGGGGCCGTTCATGTAGGCGGAGCTGGCGCGGGCCGCCACCTGCTTGCGCAGGCGATCGACGTTCGCCTCCTGCTTGCGGATCCGTTTGGCCACCGCGGCCGACTGCCGCTTCGCCGCGGTGAGATGGATCTTCGCCACGTTGTACCGCTCGGCGAGCTCCCCCACCTTGCGGCCGAGGGCGTCCACCTTGCGCTGGGCGGTACGGAGATCGTCCTGTGGATCGGCCTGCGCCAGGCCGGGGGTGGTCACGGCCACCAACGCCACCACGGCGATCACGGTCAGGGCCCGTCGGAACAACGACGCGCCACGGGATCGGGGGGTAGGGGACACGGGGCGATTCCTCATCTCGTCTCGCCTACCGGCTCGCGGCCCCCCGGCATCGCGATCGACCGGTTTCGCCGCAGGAGGGGCGTCCTGCGACGGTGCGGCGGGCCGGTCGCGCCGCCCGGGGCAGGCGACAGGACTAACGATCCGGCCTCGGCACACCGTAGTAACCATTTCGTGACCTGGTCAACGAATCGGGCGAATTCCGTTGAATCCGACTTGCACCTTCGTTACCCACCGCTATCAGGGGTGACCACGATGGCGAACCGCGCACGGCCGGTCACGGTGTCCGAATGGTGCCGAATTGGCAACACGCCGGCGGCTACAGTCGGGGGCGAACCAGTCCTCTTCGGCCCAGGAGGATGCCCCCGCATGTTCCCCCGTACGCGGGCCGGCCGGCACGCGAGAACCCCTCCGGCCGCCGCACGCCCGCGGCTGCCCCTCCAGCGTGCGCTCGCCGCCGTCGTGGTCGCAGTCGTCTCGGTCGCCTTCCTGGTCGCGCTGGTCGTCCGCGTCTCGGTCGAGGCCGGCGGGGCGCGCAGCTCGACATCCGCCAGCCCGGACGTGCGGTCGACCAAGGCCGCGCACGGGCCGAACCCGCGCTGGCTCTTCGCGCCGCCGCTCGCCGACGAGGAGATGCACACGCCGTCCTCTCGACGGACCACCGAAGGCAACCGCGACGAGCGGACGCGGCGAGCGACGCGATCGCCGGATCCGACGACGAGTGCGCCGGTCGCCACGAAGTCACCGACGCTCAGGGACCCGTCGCCACCGTCGAGTCGAAACACGAGAGCCTGCAAGTCGCACCCGCGGAAGGACCGACGCTGCCCGTGACGGTCACACCCGGTCGGCGCCGATCTCGATCAGCGCGCGGCCGAGGACACCGCCGGACGCCGTCGCCGCGTACGCGTCGGCCGCTGCATCGAACGGGTAGTGCGCGGAGATGAGGTCGGCCGGGTCGAGCGCACCGTCCGCGACGACGTCGAGCAACGCCGGCAGGTCGCGCCTCGTACGTGCTGCGTAGCTGCCGACGAGCCGCAGCCGCCGCCGGACGAACGGCACCAGGTCGATCTCGCCCGGCGCGTCGGTGCCGGCGAGGCCGGACACGACGACCCGCCCGCCGACGCCGGCGAGCCCGACCGCCTGCCGCAGCGTCGCCGCGGTGCCGATGGTGTCGAACACCACGTCGGCGCCCCGGCCGTCGGTGGCGGCGAGCACGGCGTCGCGTACGTCGTCCGCCGTGCCGTGCGCCGTACGCGTCGCGCCGAACCGCTTCGACACCTCGAGCGCCTCGGGCCGCAGGTCGACGGTGATCACCTGGCCCGCGCCCCGGTGCGCGGCAAGCGCGGTGACGCACAACCCGACACCGCCGACCGCGATAACCACGGCGGTCTCCCCCGGTTCGAGCTGCGCGGACCGGTAGACGGCGCCGTACGCCGTGAGGCCGGCGCAGCCGAGTACGGCGGCGTCCGCGAGCCGGACGCGGTCGGGCGCCGCCGCCAGGGCCGTCACCGGCAGCGCGGTGTGCTCGGCGAGCCCGCCGACACCGGAGCCACGCACCTGCGTGCCGTCCGGCAGCAGGAAGCGCGGCCCGCCGCGCAGGCTCACGCCCTCGGTCTGCATCCGCCTGCGGAACACCAGGCAGTCGTCGTCGCGGCCGCGTGCGCAGTCGGTGCACTCGCCGCACGGGACGAGGAAGCCGCACACCACGCGGTCACCGGGCGCGAACGCGTCGACGCCAGGGCCGACCTGCTCGACCACGCCGGCGATCTCGTGCCCGAGCACGTTCGGCACGGGTACCGTGCCGTGGCCCTCCAGCTTGTGCACGTCGCTGTGGCAGGCACCGCAGGCGGCGACCCGCAACAACACCTCACCCGGCCCAGGCGCAGGCACGAGTACGTCCTCGATCCGCAGCCCGGCATCCTTGCCGCGGAACACCGCGGCCCTCGTCGGCGTGGCCGTCACGACACCTTCACCGCCTCCGGCTCGGCGGCGTCCAGGCGGGCCCGGTACGTCTCCCGCAGGCCGAGCGTGCAGGCGACGGTGACCACGAGCGCGCCGGACATGACGCCAACGAGCACGCCGACGCCCCCGGTCGCCGCGACGAGCGCGGCCGCGACGAGCGGTGTCGGGCCGCTCCACAGGGCGCCGGCGAACTGGTAGCTCACCGAGATCGCGCTGTACCGCATGCGTACGTCGAACGACTCGGAGAGGAACGACGCCAGCGTGGAGTACGTCGGCGCGTGCCCGAGCGCGAGCACCAGGCTGAGGGCGAGCGCCGTCAGCCCGAAGCTGCCGGTGTCGACGAGCCAGAACATCGGGTAGCCGAGCAGCGCCGCGCCGACCGCGCCGATGATGAACACCGTGCGTCGACCGATCCGGTCGGACATCGCCGCCCACGTGGGGATGGCGACCAGGTCGACGAACGCGGCGAGCAGCAGCGCGAGCAGGCTCTCGGTGCGGGAGATGCCTGCGGTGTCCCTGGCGTACGTCAGCACGTAGACGGTCGCGACGTAGAAGGCAATGTTCACCAGCGCCTGGCTGCCGATCGCGAGCGCCGCGGTGCGCTTGGCGTACTTCAGCACCTCGAACAGCGGGATACGTACCTGCTCCGACCGCTCCTTCACCCGGGCGAACGACGGCGACTCGTCGATGCCGAGCCGGATGAACAGCCCGACGAGCACGACCACGATGCTGGAGAGGAACGTCACCCGCCAGCCCCAGGCGAGGAACGCCTCGTCCGACATCGCGCCGGACAACAGCGCGAAGACACCGGACGACGAGATCAGGCCGAGCGGGATGCCCATCTGCGGGATGCTCCCGTAGAAGCCGCGACGGCCTTCGGGTGAGTGCTCCACCGCCATCAGCACGGCGCCGCCCCACTCACCGCCTACGGCGACACCCTGCACCAGCCGCAGCAGCACGAGCAGGATCGGCGCCCACACCCCGATGGTCGCGGCGGTGGGCAGCGCGCCGACGAGCATCGTCGCTATGCCCATGGCGAGCAGCGTGACGATCAGCACGCTCTTGCGGCCGAGCCGGTCGCCGAAGTGGCCGAACAGCAAGCCACCGACCGGTCGGGCCACGAAGCCGACGCCGAGCGTCGCCAGCGACACCAGGGTGGCGACGGGCGCGGGGAGGTCGGGGAAGTAGAGCTTGTCGAAGACCAACGCTGCGGCCTGGCCGTAGATGAAGAAGTCGTACCACTCGATCGTGGTGCCCACCAGGCTGCCGAGCGCCACGCGCTTCGGCTGGTTCGTCGCGCTCATCGGGACGCTCCCACGGTCGTCTCGGCGATCGTTCGCGCGCAGACCCGGCCGAACACCAGGCCGCGCAGCACCGATGTCGCCCCCGGGTACTTGCCGTAGTAGATGCCGGTGCACTCCCCCGCCGCGTACAGGCCAGGTACGGGACGCTGCCGCTCGTCGAGACCCGGCCACGTTCGTCGACGTCGATGCCGCCGAAGGTGAACACCATGGCGCAGGCGACCGGGTAGCCGACGTACGGCGGGCGGTCGACGGGCAGCGCCCAGTTCGACTTGTCCGGGTCGAGCCCGTGGGTGCGCTTGCCGTCCTTGCGCACCCAGTCGTAGTCGCCGTCCGCGACAGCGGCGTTGAACTCGTCGACCGTGCTGCGCAACGCCTCGGGCGACAGGCCAAGGCCGACCGCGAGGTCCTCGACGGTGTCCGCCCGCACCGGCTGTACCGAGGTCAGTATTCCCCTGGCCTAGTCGGAGATGTCGGTGAGCTGCCTGTCGGTGACGAAGTACGCGGTGCCGTTTCCCTCACGCCAGATCGCCCGCACGGTCTGCTCGTACGCCTCGTCGACGGTGCCCGCACCCTCGTCGACGAAGCGCCTGCCGGCGGCGTTCACCAGGATGCCGTAAGGGAACACCATCACCAGCGCCCCGGGGTCGTTGCTGCGCGGGTCGACCGGCTCGGCATGGAAGTTGTCCCACTCGCCGCTGCGTGCAGCGCCGGCGCGCAACGCCATGGCGATCCCCTCGCCCCTGTTGGCGTGCGCCCCAGGTGCGACGGCGACGAGCCGGTCCGCCTCTGGACCGAGCGCAGCGGCGAGGTCCCCGGGGTTGCCCTCGAAGCCGCCGGACGCGATGACCACGGCAGTGGCGTCCACGACGAACCGCTGCCCGTCGCGCTCCACAGCGAGCCCGGCCACCGCGCCGGCGTCGTCGCGCACCAGGTCGACCGCCGTTGTCTCGTAACGGATGTCGACACCGAGCCGCTCCGCCGCCGCGAGCAGGTGCCTCCGCAGCGCCTCACCGCCGCCGACCGGCTGCAGCCGCGGGCGGGTGCTGTTGACGAAGTACGTGGGCAGCTTCTTGAACCTGGCGCCGTGCCCCTGGATCCACTCCATGGTGTCGGGCACGGCCGCCTGCAGCGCCTCGACGTACGCGCGGCGGGTGCGGCCGCCGGAGAACCCGACGACGTCCTCGACGAACGAGTCCGCCGTCTCGTACACGTCCTCCAGCCGCAGGTACGCCGACGTCCACCTGGTGAGGCCGCCGGCCTCCTGCTCCTGGCATCGCTCGACGAGCACCACGCTGCCCGTGGACCCGAGCTCCTCGGCCGCGGTCACCGCGGCGGAGAGTCCCGCGACGCCCGAGCCCACGACCACGACGTGTGGTGTTGCTGCCATCGATCTTCCCTTCTCGACGTTGAGCGGGTGCACGGGACGTCACGCCCGCGGGTTGAACGGGTCCTTCACGCCCTGCCCGGTGTCGACCCAGACGCTCTTCTCCTCCGTGTACTCCAGCAGTGCGTCGCGCCCGTTCTCCCGGCCGAGGCCGCTCTGCTTGTACCCGCCGAACGGCGTGGCGTAGGAGGACTTGCGGTAATTGTTGATCCACACGGTGCCGGCGTGCAGCCGCGCGGCGACCCGGTGCGCACGCTGCACGCTGCCCGTCCAGACACCCGCGGCGAGACCGAACTCGGTGTCGTTCGCGACGGCGACCGCCTCGTCCTCGTCGCGGAACCCGAGCACCGCGGCGACCGGGCCGAACACCTCCTCACGCGCGATGCGCATGTCGTTGGTGACGTCGGCGAACACGGTCGGCCGGACGAACAACCCGTCCTCCAGGCCGGGTACCTTCGCGGTCCCGCCGCCGGCGACGAGCTTCGCGCCGTCCGCCTTCGCGACCTCTACGTACCTGAGGACCTTCTCGTACTGCGCCTGCGACGCGATCGTGCCGTGTTCGGTCGCGGGGTCGCGCGGGTCGCCGACGGTGATGGCGTCGGCGCGCTCGGCGAGCCGCTTCACCACCTCGTCGTAGACGCCGTCCTGCACGAGGATGCGCGAGCCGGCCATGCAGGTCTGGCCGCTGGCGCCCAAGATGCCGGCGACGATCCCGTTCAGCGCGCCGTCGAGGTCGGCGTCGTCGAACACGATGTTGGGCGACTTGCCGCCCAGCTCCAGCGAGACGCGCTTCAGTGTCTTGCCGGCCTCCGCGGCGATCGCCTGGCCGGTGGCGGTGGAACCGGTGAACGCGATCTTCGCGACGTCGCGGTGGCCGGTGAGCGCGGTGCCCGACGGGTGCCCGAGGCCGGTGAGCGCGGTGCCCGACGGGTGCCCGAGGCCGGTGAGCGCGGTGCCCGACGGGTGCCCGAGGCCGGTGAGCGCGGTGCCCGACGGGTGCCCGAGGCCGGTGACCACGTTGAACACCCCGCGCGGCAGCCCGGCCTCGACGGCCAGCTCGGCGAACCGCACGGTGGACACCGGCGTCACCTCCGACGGCTTGGCCACCACGGTGTTGCCTGCTGCCAGTGCCGGGCCGAGCTTCCAGGCCAGCAGCAGCAGCGGCGAGTTCCACGGGGTGATCGCGGCGACCACGCCGAGCGGCTCGCGGCCGGTGTAGTTCACCATGTCCGTGACGTGCAGCTGGTTGGTCGAGCCGCCGAGTGTGTACGCGAGGCCCGCGTAGTACTCGAAGTACTCGCGCAGCAGCTTCGTCTGGCCGTACATCTCGCGGTGCAGCTTGCCGTTCTCCCGCACCTGCAGCTCGGCCAGCTCGTCGGCGCGCTCCTGGGCGAGCTGCCCGAACCTGATCAGGAAGCCGGCCCGGTCCGCGGCCCGGTAACGGGGCCACGGCCCCTCGGTGAACGCGGCGTGCGCAGAGCGCACCGCGGCGTCCACGTCCGCCGCCGACGCGTCCGGAACCTGTGCCCAGGTCTCCCCGGTCGCCGGGTCGGTGACGTCCAGCGTGCCCGCGGCTGTCGCCTCGACCTGGTCGCCGTCGATGAACAGGCCGTACCTCGTCGGCCGTGTAGCCATGCTGGGTCCTCCCGACCGCACCGTCAGTGTGTGTCGGACTCACCCTAGGGATTGCCAGGCAATCAGGCATCTCAGGTACACTGCCGGCATGCGGGTGATGCGCGTAGTGGCTCCGATGCGCCAGCAGGCAGCCGAGGCGATCAGGCACGCGATCGCGACGGGCGAGCTCCGTCCAGGCGACCGGCTGGTCGACCGCGACCTCAGCGACCGGATCGGCGTCTCGCGCGCCACCCTGCGCGAGGCGTACAGCCAGCTGGAGTCCGAGGGCTTCATCACCGTGACGCCACACCGCGGCGCGACCGTCGCGCGGATGAGCGCCGCCGACGCGGTCGCCGTCTACGAGGTGCGCGAGGCGCTCGAGTGCCACGCGATCCGGCTGTTCGCGGAACGCGCGACGGACGCCGAGCTCGCCTCGCTCGGCGACGCCGTCGGCGAGCTGCGGACGGCGCACGAGTGCGGTGACGTCGACGCGATGCTCGCCGCGAAACAGGCGTTCTACGCCAAGCTGTACGCCGGCGCACGCAACGAGCTGCTCGAGGGCCAGGCGTCGCTGCTGCAGAGCCGGCTGTGGCGGCTGCGCGCGCAGTCGCTGGGCCGGCCGGGCCGCGCGCAGGCGAGCCAGACCGAGCTCGAGGAGGTGCTGGCCGCGCTGCGCGACCGCGGCGGCGACCGGGCCAGCCAGCTCTGGCGGTCGCACATCAGGGCCGCCGCGGAGGCCGCCCTCGCGGACGACGCGGCCACCCCGTCCACCAGCGACGTCGAGTCGGCATGAGCCGGCTGGTGCGGGCCGCCGTCGGCAGGTCCTTGACGTTCGGCGACGCCACCGTCAGCTACGTACCGGACGGCGTAGGCGCACTGATCCCCGAGGTGTTCCTGCCCACGGTCGACTGGCACCGCTACCCGCAGCACCTCGCCGCGGACGGGACGCTGGTGGCGAGCCTCGGCGGGCTGCTCGTCCAGCGCGACGGAAGTACCCTGCTGATCGACACCGGGTACGGTCCAGGGCCCGCGTTCGAGGGTCCGGACGCGACGGCACGCGGCCTCGGCCCGTTTCGCGGCGGCGCCCTGCTCGACAACCTCGCGCAGTTCGGCGTCTCACCGTCGGACGTGGACACGGTCGTGGTCACCCACGTGCACTTCGACCACGTCGGTTGGCTGGTCCACCGCGACCGGCCGGGGCATCCACCGGTGTTCCCGTCCGCGCGGTACCTGGTAGCGGAGCCGGAGTGGGCGTTCTGCCGGTCGCACGGCGACAAGTACGGCCAACTCGACCAGGAGACGTTCTTCGGCCCGCTCGGCGAGCTGGTCGAGACGTTCGCCCGCGGCGCCGAGATCTTCCCCGGCGTGACGGCCCTGCCGACGCCGGGCCACACGCCAGGACACACGTCGTTCGTGCTCGCCGGCGGCGGCCGGGAGCTGGTGGTGGTCGGCGACGCCGCGCACAACCCGGTCGAGCTGGAGCACCCCGAGCACGGCGCGCGCAGGGACAGCGCCCCGGCAGCGGCGCGGGCGTCGCGCGAGCTCCTCGCCGACCTCCTCGCACGCCCGGACACCGTCGGCTACGGCATGCACTTCGCGGACGTCGTACTCGGCACCCTCGACGACGGTCACTGGGTACCCGTCGACGCGTGACGCGTCAGCCGGCGGTCCAGGCGGGCGACCGGCCGAGCACGGCGACGATGCGGTCGAGCGCCGGCGCAGACTCGTCGACGTGCACTGCAGGCGCGAACGGCGACCCTGGCGCCGTCCTGAACTCGCCGTCAGGCACCGCGGACGCGACCTGCCAGCCGGCGGCGAGCGCGTCGTCGTCGAGGTCGAACGGCAGGCCGAGCGCCTTGGCGACGTCCCACCCGTGCGCGACGCCATCGACGAGGTGCATGCCGACCGCCTGCGGCGCGGGGAACGGGTCGGGGCGGATGTCGCCGAGCACGAACGGCGCGTCCGCATCGGCGTCGGCGAAGGCCGTAGTCACGTCGGCGACGCTCGCCGCGTAGGTGGCGGCCGGGTCGTCGCCGAGTGGCCCGCCATGCCACACCTCTTCGTCGGCGCCCGCACCGCGCGCGGCCGCGGCGAAGCCGTGGTTCTGCGCGGTCATGTGCTCGATCAGGTCGGCAAGGGTCCAACCGGCGCACGGCGTAGGTCGGACGAGGTCGGCCCGCGTCGTGCGACGCACAAGAGCGAGACCCGCCTCGTACACTCGGCGATCCAGCTCGACGGCCCGGGAGAAGTCATTCCGCATGAGCTTATCATAAGCGCACGCCTATTATTTGTCCACGCGTAACGTCTGACGCATGGCAACTCGCAAACCGGTCGCCTCCCGACCCGACCTCGCCGCGATGCTGGCACCGCTCGCCCGGTCGCTGATGGCACTCGAGACGCCCGTGCTCGAACGCCACGGGCTCACCATGTGGGGCTACGCGGTGCTGAGCGGCCTCCGCGGCCAGGAGGTACGCACCCAGTCCGCCCTGGCCGAGTCGATCGGTGCCGACAAGACACGCGTCATCGCGGTACTCGACGACCTCCAGGACGACGGGCTCATCAACCGCCAGCCGGACCCCGCGGACCGCCGCGCCCGGCTGCTCTCACTCACCGACCGCGGCGCTCGCGTCCACGCCGCCGCCCAGGCGGACATCCAGCGACGCGAGAACGCACTACTCGCACGCCTCGGACGCGCTGAGCGTGCCGCCTTCCTCAGCGCGTTGGAGACCCTCGCAGCCATCCCCCGCGACGAGATCGTCGCCCTCGCCGAGCACCGCACCTGAGCTCAATGTCGGTACGCGAGCAGGTCGTCGGCGAGGCGCTCCGGTTCGATCTGGTTCACCGACCGCAGCTGGCCGAGGAGCCCGTCGGGGATGGCCGAGATGCCGGCGACGGCTCCGGCCATCCCGGTCGCGATGGCACCCATGGTGTCGGTGTCGCCGCCGAGGTTCGCGGCGAGTACGGCGCAACGTACCGGGTCGCCGCCGGAACGCACCAGCAGGCCGACGGCCGAAGGTACCGACTCTGCGGTGGCCACGCCTCCGCCGACGAGGTCGTAGAGGTCCTGCAGGAACTGCTCGTCCGTCGTCGACCGCTCGGCGAGCTCGGCCGCCCACTGCGCGCGCCGCACCACCGAAGGGCTCATCACCTGCTCCGCCCTACGGGCACCGATGGCGCCGGCGGCGTAGCCGACTTCGAGCGCGGACTGCAGGAGGGCGCTAGGTGACAGACCCGGTTCGCCGTCGAGCGCGCCGCTGACCGTGCCGGCGACGAGGCTCGCGCCGCTGATCGCGACGCTCGTGTTGTGCGACATGATCGACGCACCGAGCACCGCATCGACGAGCGCGTCCAGATCACCCGACCGGTGCAGCAGACCGACGGGCGCGATCCGCATGGCCGCGCCGTTGGTCTCGCCACCCTCGCCGGTCTTCGTCGGGTCGCCGTTCTCCCGCAGCTTCTGGATCGCCCGCGCCGAGCTGGGCCCGAGGAAGTTCCCCTCGCTCGCCCCCACCCGGTCCGCCCACGCCACGAGGTGACGGGCGACGACCGCGGTGTCGACCGTGCCGCCGGCAGCGAGGATGGCGTCCGCGAGCATGTACGTCTGCTGGGTATCGTCGGTCACCTGCCCGGCGACGAACCCGTCGACGACGAAGTGACCGGCGGGCCCCGGCAGGAACTCGCCGATCCAGCCGAAGTGCGCCTTCACCCGCTCACGTGGCCACAACTCCCCCGGCATGCCCATTGCATCACCCAGCGCCACGCCCGCCAGGCAGCCGCGTGCCCGGTCGGTGAGCACTTCGAGGCCAGTGGTCGACTGGTCCGTCATCGAGATTCAGTCCTCCGGTTTCTCTTCTGGTCGCGGGCGGCCGTCACAAGCTCCACCCGAGGATGCGCGCCACGGACACCAGCACGAGCAGCGCGGCGGTCAGGGCGGCCACGAGCGCGTCGCGCCACGTGGCGTGCAACGTGACGGTCTGGGTGGGCTGCTTGGTGATCCCGTACCCGCGGTTGAGCATCGCCGCGGCCAGCTCCTCCGACATGCGGATGCCGGTGGCGAACAGCGGCACCATGATCGTCGTGTACGCACGGATCGCGCCGAACATGCCGGCGTCGGCGATCCGCGCACCGCGGGCGCGCTGGGCGTCGAGCACCTGGTTGGCGCGGTGCTGCATGGTCGGGACGAACCGCAGCGCAGTCATCACGATGAACACGACGGGGAACGGCATCCGCAGTTGTCGCATCACCGCGACGAAGTGTTCGATCGGCGTGCAGATCACCAGCGCGCTCGTCAGGCACACCATGGCGAGGATGCGCAGCCCGAGGTTGACACCGCCCGCGAGCCCGTCCGTGGTCACCGGCAGGCCACCGTCGAACCAGAGGTGGACGAGTACCCGACCGGCCGAGCCTTCGGTCGTCGACCTGCTGATCGCCGCGAAGACGACGATCAACACGACGACCGGGGCGAGCGGGGCGAGCAGCTTGCCGACCTGACGGGGACGCGTGCCGAGCGCGAACAACAGCGCCAAGGCCGCCCCGGCGAGCAGCGCGTTCGGCAGCGGGTCGGTGAACAGGAACGTGAGGACGACCGCTGCGGTGAACGCGAACAGCTTGGTACGCGCGTCCAACCGGTGGGCGAGTGTGGTGCCGTCGCGGTACTCGAGGAACATCAGGCCACGTCCCAGAGCTCGGCGAACGCGTCCACCGTCGTGACCGGCGGCAGGCCGAGGGCCTTCGCCAGCCGGGTCACCTGTGGCGCGGACAGCTGCGCCTTGGCGAGCACGTCCTCGGCGGCGAAGAGCTCGGGCACCGGCAGGTCGGCGATCAGCCGTCCGGCGTCGAACACCACGGCGCGGTGCGCGTACGCAGCGACCAGCGGCATGTCGTGCGTGATCATGACGATGGTGCGGCCGGCCTCGTTGAGCTCGCGGATGAGCTCCATGATCGCTACCGAGCCGTGCCAGTCCTGTCCCGTCGTGGGTTCGTCGACGACGAGGACCTGTGGTTCGAGGGCGAGCACGCTGGCGACGGCGAGGCGTTGCCGCTGCCCCTTGCCGAGGCGGAACGGATGGTCGTCGATGTGCTCGCGCATCCCCACCAGCTCGAGCACCTCCTCGACCTTCGCCTCCGCCTGGTCGGCCGCCACGCCCGCGTTGCGAAGCCCGAACGCCACCTCGTCCCTGACGCTTGCGGCGAAGATCTGGTGATCGGGGTTCTGGAAGACGTAGCCGACCTCGGTCGCCAGCTCGCTGACCTTGCGTCCCGCCGTCGGGCGGTCGTTGACGAGCAGCTCGCCGACGGTCGGCCGCAGCAGGCCGTTGAGGTGGCGGGCGAACGTCGTCTTGCCCGCGCCGTTCCTGCCGAGCAGCGCGACGAACTCGCCCTCGTGCACGGCGAGGTCGACGTCGCTGAGCGCCTGCACGCCGGACGGGTAGCGGTGCGAGACACCGCGGGCGTTGACCGCGACAGGCACGGACGGGTCAGGCCGGGTCGCCGACGTCGCTCGCCCGTGTGCGCGCGCCCCGTGCGGGACGCGGTCGCGCAGCAGGTCGACGCCCTCGTCCACGGTCACGGCCACCTCGCCCTGCTGCAGCACGCCGCGGTCCTGCAGAGCACAGCAGACGCTGACCACCTGCGGCGGCCGCAACCGCGCCTCACGGGAACGCACGGGGTCGGCGAAGAACTGCCCCGGCGGCCCGTCGTGGACGAGCTTGCCGTCGTGCAGTACGAGCAGCCGGCTGGCCCACTGGGCCACCAGCTCGGGTTCGTGCTCCACAAGTACCGCCGTCTGGCCCGGTTGGTCGGTCACCTTCTCCACGACGGCGAACACGTGTGCGGTGCCGTCCGGGTCCAGCTCGCTCGTGGGCTCGTCGAGCACGAGGATCTCCGGCTCCATGGCGAGGATCCCGGCAATGGCGAGCCGCTGTTGCTGACCGCCGGACAGCTGACCGGTGTCGCGGTCCGCGAGGTCGGCGAGGCCGACGGCGTCGAGTGCACGGTGTGCGCGCTCGAAGACCTCCTCGCGTGGCAGGCCGAGGTTGGCCGGGCCGACGGTGGCGTCGTCGATCGCCGTCCTGCCGGTGATCTGCGCCTCCGGGTCCTGCATCACCATGCCGACGTGCCGCACCAGGTCGACGACGTCGTGGTCGACGGTGTCGAGGCCGGCCGACGTGAGGTACCCGTACATCTGGCCGGCGTGGTGGTGCGGGATGAGGCCGTTGAACGTCATCACGAGCGTCGTCTTGCCCGCGCCCGTCGCACCCATGATCGCGACGCGTTCGCCGGTCTCGATCCGGAAGCTCACGTCGTCGAGCTGACGCTCGTCCGTCCCGCGGTACCTGAAGCTCAGCCCGTCGGCATGGAGTGCGACGCTCATCCGTCCTCCGCAGCGAGGTCGGCGACGACGGCGGTCGGCAACGTGCTGCGGAACCGGGCACGCACCGACGCCACGTCGGCCGCTCGGCAGCTGACGAGCACGCACGACGACGGCCCCGCCGAGCGGTCGCGCGGCACGCCGGCGTCGGCGCGCCAGTCGACGCTCAGCCCGGCGGCCTCGGCGAGCTGCGGCACCTCCCAGGCGAGGCCCTTCGAGCCGACCGACAGCGCGTCGTGCACGAGGTCGGTGTCGAGGAGTGCGGTCAGCTCGGCGATACCGACCAGGTCCGGGTGCCCGACGTACAGCTGGTCGTCGGGCGCCGAGCGCGGTGCGCCGAGACAGACGACCACGTCGCCGTCGCGCGAGCCGCCGGCGCGCAGGCCGCCGGCGACCTCACCGACGACCGTCACACCGATGCCGGTCGCGTGCGTGACGACGTTGTCCTCGGTGGTGCCGGTGACCCGATCGGCGGCGAGACCGACCTCGGCGGCCAGCTCGACGACGGCCTGGATCATCTCCTTGCCCTGTGGTTCGGCCTCCACGCTCAGCGTGTCGACGACCAAGGTGGGCTTGGCGCCCGCACAGATGACCTCGAGCAGCGCCACCCGGGCAGCGAAGTGGGCGGTGGTCGCCGCCGCGGTTCTTACGGTGTCGTGCTGTTTCGGCCCGATCCCGCCGACCGAGTCGCAGGCGACGACCAGGCTGCCCCCTGGTACGTCCAGCACGGTGAGGTCGCGTACTCGCCGGACGCCGTGGACCGGTCCGGTCACGCGGACTTCTCCTGCTTCCCGCGGCCGCCCTTCTCGTCGGCGGCGGCGAGCCCCGCAGCCTTCAGCACGCGGCCGGCCGCCGCGGCGATGACGATGTTGATCGCCGCGCCGACGGTCAGCGGCAGCACGAGCGAGACGAACATGCCGACACCGCCGATGGGGATCATGATCGCCGCACCGCCGACCCCGTTGAGCACGATGCCGACGGGGATCGCCAGCCAGATGCTCACCTTCCTGGCGAGCAGCCCGAAGACCGCGACGAACACCGCCATCTCGACGGCCACAAGCAGGTGCACAGGCAGGCCGAGCGGGAACCCCGTGCTCAGCGCCGACACCAGGTGGCCGAGCGCACCCACGATCGAGCCCTCGACCGGGCTGAACGCGTACGCGGCGAGCCAACCGGGCGCCGAGTCCAACGCCACGGTGCCGGTCGGGCTGGGGATCTTTATGAACGCACCGACGGCGCTCAAGGCCACCAGGATCGCGACCCTCGCCACCCGTCGCGGGGTGAAGAAGCGTGCCGCAGTACGACGTTCCACGTGGCGAGGTTCTGTCGCGCTCACGATGTCCTCCTCGGAACCTTCTGCGACGCCGGCTGGGGCGTCGTCGCTTCGAGATCGAGCTCGGTCTTTATGGTGAAACGGTCCGCCCGCAGCAGACTCTTGACGCACTCGACGCAGCGTTCGTCGGCGTCGTAGGTGACGCGTTCGACGAGGAACGCGGCGTCACCTGGCGTCTGCACGAGATGCTTCGCCTCGTAGTCGTCGAGCGTGGTGGCGGTGAGCTGCTCGTGGCCGTGCGTCGGCTTGATGCCCATGGCGTACAGCGCGTCGTAGAGCGAGTGGTCGTTCAGGTCGACCTTCAACAGCTCCGCGCACCTGTCGGAGGCGAGCCACACCGTCTCCAGCGAGATCGGCACGCCGTCGATCACGCGCACCCGCCGTAGCTCGATCGCGGCCGCGGGACCGTCGGGCACGCCGAGCGTCTCGCGGAGGTGCCTCGACGGCCGGATCGTGCCCAGCGACAGTACGTGTGAGCGCACCTGCATCCCGGACTGCGCGAACTCGGCGGTGAACCCGAACAGCGTGCGCATGTCGTGCGCCACCCGCGGCTCGGCGACGTACGTGCCGTCACCCTGCCGCCGGCGCACCAGGCCGTCCCGTTCCAGCCTCGTCATCGCCGCACGAACGGTCGCCCGACTGACCGACAGCTCCTGGGCCATCGCACGCTCGGTGGCGAGCCGACTCCCCGGCGGAAACCCTGGACCGCCGAGCCGATGCCGCAACGCCTCGTAGAGCTGGTAGTACGCCGGGACAGGACTCCCCTCGTCCACGACGATGTCACTCATACTCGACGACGAGTACACGGATACCCCACGACCAATTGGGCGGTGATTGGTCCGTAACCCTAGACCAATCACCGCCCAATAACAACCGCCGGTGCGGAGGCGAGGGGTGAGTCGATGCGGACGGTGAGTGCTTCTGTGGTCCAGCGGGTGAACTCGCGGGCGGCTTCGTGGATGGTCTCCAGTGCGGCTGGGACCAGCGGGTTGAGGTCGGTGGCCCGGTGGACGGCCAGGACCCTGCGGCGGGGACCGTCAGGTCGCAGCCGGCGCATGGCTATGGCCGGGTCGGTGCCGAGGGCCAGGGCCGGCACCAGGGCGATGCCGAGCCCCTCCCTGACGATCCCGCGGACGACGTCGAAGTCGTGGCTGGTGTACCTGACGACCGGGTCGAAACCGAACTGCGCGCACAGCCGAACCAGGTTCTCGTGCCCGGTGGATCCCTCGCGGTTCGTCACCCAGATCGCGTCGGCGAGCTCGGCGACGTCGATGTGCGCCCCGTTCGCCGGATACTGCTCGGGGTGGCAGAGGACGACCAGCTCCTCGTCGAGCACGGGGTACGTACGCAACTCCTCCGGCCAGGTCTGCGGCACGAGGTCGTACTCGAAGACCAGCCCGAGGTCGGCCGTCCCCTCGCACACCGCCAGCGCCACGTCGGCCGAGTCGTCGTCGTGCAGCGTCAGTTCGGCGTCGGGGAACCGCGTGACCGTACGTGCGAGCGCCCTCGGTGCCACCCGTGAGCTGACCGTCGTGAAAGCGGCCACCCGCTGCCTGCCGTTGTGCCCGCCGGCGTACCCGCGCATGTCGTCCGCAGCCTCCGCGAGCCGCGACAGGACGGCCGAGGCGTGCCGTCCCATCTGGACGGCGGCAGCCGTCGGCCACAGGTTGCGCGGACCGCGTTCGAACAACGGCACGCCCAACGTCCGCTCCAGTGCGGCGATCTGCTGCGACACGGCCGACGTCGTGTACCCGAGCTGCTTCGCAGCGCCACAGAGCGACCCGGTCTCGAGTACGGCCCGCAACGTCTCCAGGTGCACCAGCCTCATCGCCGCAGGATACGGGCCGCGCAGCTTCCGTCAGTCGTCGATGTCGACCTTGTACGTCTCCCGCAACGCCAGTGCGCACACGACCGACACCACCGCGGCGCCCATCACCTACATCGACACGAACCGGCTGTTGCCCGTGCTCTCCACGATCCACGCCGCAACCAACGGCGCGGGCGTACTGGTGACCACACCGGACAGCTGGTAGGCCAGCGAGGAACCGGTGTAGCGCATGCGCACCGGGAACTGCTCGGTGTAGAGCGGTCCGTTCAACGACCCGGTGGCCGCGTGCCCGATGCCCAGCGCGCCGACCGTCGCCAGCAGGATCAGCGGTTGCGACCCCGAGTCGAACATCACGAAGAACGGGAACGCCCACACGCCGATGAACACAGAGCCGAAGATGTAGATGGGACGCCGCCCGAACCGGTCGGACAACGCGCCGAACACCGGCTGCATCACGAGGTCCACGGCGGCGGCTACCATCAGCGCCGTCAGGACCCACGACCTGGGCAAACCGAGATGGTCGGTGGCGTAGCTGCCGGAGTAGACCGTGAAGACGTAGTACCCGGCGTTGCAGGCGAACTGGACCAGGGCAAGCAGGATGGTCCTGCGTTTCCCGAGAGCACCTCGCCGATCGGCAGCTGGGCCTGTTCGCTGCGCTCCCGCAACCGCGCGAACGCCTTCGGGTCGTCCAGGGCGGACCGCAGCCAGTAGCCGACGCCGAGCAGCACGATGCTGACCAGGAACGGCACTCGCCAGCCCCAGCTGAAGAACGCGCTGTCGGGGAGCCCGGACATGGCCGACACGGCAGCCGTCGACAACAACAGCCCGGCGGGCACCCCCATCTGCACCGCGGCACCGTACCGGCCGCGTCTGCCCGCCGGCGCATGTTCGATCGCGATCAGCGCAGCCCCGCCCCACTCACCGCCCAGGGCGAGGCCCTGCAGCATCCGCAGGCTGATCAGCAGGACCGGCGCGAGCAGCCCGACCTGTGCGTACCCGGGGAGACAGCCGATGAGGAACGTGCTTACGCCCATCAGCAGCAAGGTGATGATGAGCATCTTCTTGCGGCTCACCCGATCCCCGAAGTGGCCGAAGATCAGCCCACCTATCGGTCGCAGCAGCCACGAGACCGAGAAGCTCGCAAGCGAGGCGAACGTCGCCACGCCGGGCGAGAGGTTGGTGAAGAAGACCTTCGGGAAGAGCGCGGACGCGGTGCCGTACAGGAAGTAGTCGTACCACTCGATCGTCGTCCCGATGAACGATGACACCGCGGCGCGGGCCGCGACCCGGTTTCCTCCTGCGGCCTCGGGCTCGGTCGACACTGGGGCCGTCGGGTTCTCTGCCATGCCGTCACCTGCCTGCTCGAACGTGTGCCACCGCCATCGCGGCGACCTTGGCTTCGTCCACCTCGACGCCGAGGCCCGGGCCGGCCGGCGGGTGCACGTACCCCGGGGAGTACTCGACCGGTTCCTTGGTCATGTCGTCCACGAGCAGCTGCGGGCCGAAGAGCTCGCAGCCGAACTGGAGGCCCACGCCGGACGCTGCGAACGCGAGGTACGCGGCCGTCCCGATGCTGCTCTCGATCATGCAGCCGAGGTAGCCGGCGACCGCATGGGCGTCGGCTACCGCCGCGACGTTCCTCGCCGGCGTGAAACCGCCATGCTTGGCGAGCTTGTAGACGAAGACCCGCGCGGCGTCCGCCTCGGCGAGCGCGGTCGCGTCGGCGACCGTTCGCAGCGACTCGTCGGCGGCGATCGGTACGTTGCCGGCGTTCTGCAGCGCCACCATGCCGACCGTGTCGGCGCTCGGCACCGGTTGTTCCACGAACGCCACATCGAGCTCGGTGAGCTCACGCATCGCCACCCCGACGTCCGCGCGCGTCCACCCCTGGTTGGCGTCGACCCGCAACGACACCGCAGTGCCGAGTGCCTCGCGTACGGCGCGTACCCGGTCGAGGTCCTGCCGCAGCGGCAACGCCCCCACCTTCAGCTTGAAGATCCCGTACCCGAGCGCACGCTTCGCGACGGCTTCCGTCACGTCCTGCCGAACCGACGTGCCCGCCAGGCTCCAGCTCAGCGGCACGGGCATGGGACTGTGCTCACCCCACAGCGCGGCCACCGGAATGCCAAGGACGCGGGCTCGCAGGTCCGTGAGCGCGATGTCGAACGCACACTTGGCGAACGGGTTGCCACGCACCTGACGGAACGCGGTCGCCGCGCCCGCATGCACCCCAATGCCTGTCACCCGGGGGAACAAGTAACGGTCGAGCACCGCGAGGACAGACTCCGCGGTCTCCTCCGACCAGTAAGGCCCCCGAGGACGGTCACCTCGCCCCAGCCGGTGGTCCCGCTGTCCCCGGTGGCTCGCACCACGACGAGGTCGGCGTGCTCGATCGTGCCGAAGGACATGGTGTGGCCACGATGCAGCCCGACGGGTACGTGCCAGGCGTCGAGCTGTGCGATCTGTTCGGTCATCGGAAATCCAACGGCACCGCGCACGAATTCCCGAACCAATGGAAATAGCCCTTCGATAGGAATTACGACTATCGGCCGGCATGCCGTGACCAGCTATATCCAGCTGCCCATCCGGTGAACAAGAGCCCGAGCGCCAGACCTGTTTAACGGCATTTGAAGCCGCCGTTGAACTCCCCGCCGCACGGGAACCAGGTCCCTGATACGGGCCCAATGGCCCTAACGGATTGCGGTCCGGGCCGGGAACGTGTCTAGGACGGTGGGAGACACAGGTGGGGATGGCAGATGGAGGCGGTGACGCGGCTACGCCCGTTCGGGGTGGTTGATCGCGAGCGGGAGTTGGGGGCGGTCGCAGACTTTCTCGACGCGCTCGCGGCGCGGCCCGCGGTCCTGCTGCTCGAGGGCGACGCCGGGATCGGGAAGACGACGCTCTGGCAGGCTGCGGTGGACCAGGCGCGCCGGCGGAGGTTCCGGGTCCTGACGGCTCGGCCGGCGGCGGCCGAGACGCAGCTCGCGTACGCGTCGCTGGCCGACCTGCTCGCGCCCGTCGAGAACGCGGTACTCAAGGCGCTGCCGGAACCGCAGCGCCGCGCACTCGATGCCGTCCTGCTGCGAGACGCGACCGCCGTGGCCACCGACCGCCGGGCGATCGGCGCGGCGCTGCTCTCGGTCCTCGAGCGGCTCGCCGCCGCGGCACCGGTGCTGCTCGCGATCGACGACCTGCAGTGGGTGGACAGCTCGAGCGCCGCAGCCATCGAGTTCGCGACCAGACGGCTGAGCGCGCGGGTCGGCCTCCTCGCCGCGCTGCGTTCCGCGGAGCCCGGGCCGTCGCCCGGACCGCTGCAACTGGACACCACGCGCCACGTACGGGTCGGGCCGCTCGACCGCAAGATCGTGCACAGCATGCTGCGTGAACGGCTCGGCCGGTCGTTCCCGCGGCCGGTGCTCGAGCGGATCCACCAGATCTCGGGCGGGAACCCGTTCCACGCGCTCGAGCTCGCCAGGGGCGTCGGCACCGACGGCGAGGCCGAGGGGCAGGTGCCGTTGCCGGCCAGCCTCGCGCACCTCGTCCGTGACCGGATCGACGGGGTCCCGGCCGGCGTACGGCAGGTGTTGCTCGCTGCGGCCACACTCGCCGAACCGACGGTCGGTCTCCTCCAGCTGGCCGCGAGTGCCGATCCGGCGGAGGGCGAACGGCTGCTCGAGCTGGCCGAGACCGGCGGTCTGCTCCGCGTCGACGGTCGGCGCGTGCAGCCCATCCCCTGCTGGCCGCGGGCGTCTACGCCGACTCGACGGCGGCGGAACGGCGCGCAATGCACCGCCGGCTCGCCACGCTCGTGACCGACCCGGAGCAGCGGGCTCGCCACCTGGCGCTCGCCGCCGTACGGGCCGACGGGCGGACCGTCGCGGCGCTCGACGACGCGGCCGTACGGGCACGCGCACGTGGTGCGCCGGCAGCCGCCGCAGAACTCGTCGAGCTCGCCGTTGGGCTCGGCGCGGACAGTGCCGAGCGCCGGATTCGTGCGGCACAGCACCACTTCGACGCCGGAGCGCCGGTACGCGCCCGCGCGATACTAGAAGACGTCGTCGCGACCTCCGCCCCGGGCAGGACCCGCGCGACCGCGCTGCTCGCGCTGGCCACCGTGCGGCTGCACGACGACAGCTACCGGGAGGCGGCGGGTTACCTCGAACAGGCGCTCGGTGAGGTCGGCGCGGACCTGCGGATACGGGTGCAGATCTCGGTCGAGCTGCTCTTCGTCCTGGTCAACCTGGGACGGCTCCCGGACGCACTCCGCCTCACCGACGACATGGCCGCCCACGCCGAGCGGCTGCGGGACCCCGACCTGCTGGCCAAGGCGCTCGCCACCGCCGTCATGATCCGCTTCCTCACCGGGCACGGACTCGACGAGCCCGCGCTACAGCGCGCTCTCGCGTTGGAGGACCCCGAGCTGCCAGGCCCCGTCATGCTGCGGCCCCACCCTGATCGGCAGCCTCCTGCTCGCATGGACGGGGCGACTCGACCAGGCACGCGCACAACTGCTCGCCCTGCGCCGGCGCTGCCTCGAACGGGGCGAGGAGAGCGACCTGATGTTCATCGCGTTCCACGCCGTGGTCGTCGAGTGCTGGCGCGGCGACCTGGCGGCCGCACGGCGGCTCGCCGAGGACACCAGGGACCGCGCCTCGCAGCTCGGCACCGACCTGCCGCTCGCCATCGCGCTGTGCACCCGGGCGAACGTGGCTGCGTACGGCGGCCAGGTCGACGAGGCGCGTCACGCCGCCCGTCAGGCGCTGACGATCTTCGAGCGGGGTAGCTGCCTCGCGGTGACGGTCTGGCCGATGGTGACGCTGGGGTTCCTCGAAGTGTCGGTCGGCGACCACGAGGCGGCGGCAGCGATCCTCAGCCCACTCGCCGCCGCCGCAGTGGCGATGGGATACGGCGAACCGACCGCCGCGCCGTTCGCCCCGGACACGGTGGAAGCGTTCATCGGCGTAGGCCAGCTGGACGAGGCGGCCGCCCTGACGGACCAGCTCGAGAGCAACGGCCGCAGGCTCGACCGACCGTGGGCGCTCGCGCTCGGCGCGCGCTGCCGTGCGCTCCTGCTCGCCGCACAGGGCGACCTGGATGCGGCGGTCGACGCCGCCGAGCGCGCGCTCGCCGAGCACGAGCGGCTTCCGATGCCGTTCGAGCGCGCCCGTACGCTGCTCGCGCTCGGGCAGCTGCAGCGCCGACGACGACAGAAGCGTGCCGCCGCGGCAGCGCTACAGGAGGCCGTCGACATCTTCGAACGGCTCGGCACGCCGCTGTGGGCGGCGCGGGCCCGCGGCGAGCTACAGCGCGCCACCGCGAGACCGACGGGAGGCACGGCTCTCTCCCCGTCCGAACAGCGAGTAGCCGAACTGGCCGCTACCGGAATGACCAACCGTGAGGTGGCGGCGGCGCTGTTCATCAGCCCCAAGACGGTCGAGGCGAACCTCGCCAGGGTCTACAGCAAGCTGGGCATCCGCTCGCGCGCACAGCTCGGACGCCGTATGTCGGAACCGGTGGCACGACATAGGGAAACACCCGATTCCTCGGCGGCGCACGGCATCTAGTGTCCGGGCCAGACCAGAGCGGTCATCCGTGGTCCTGCTCTGAACTCTCTCGAGGGGGATCGATCATGAAGATCGTCTACAAGGTGCTGGCGTACATCGTCGCGGCGCTGGTCGTCGTGCAGGCGGTGGCGATGGTGTTCGCGGTCGCCGGGCTTGGCATATGGGTCGAGGAAGGCGGTGTCCTCGACAAGTCGGTGATGGAGAGCGAACAGACGCCGTTCCCGGAGATCGTGGGCTTCATGATCCACGGCATGAACGGCACGATGGTCATCCCGATCGTCGCGCTGCTGCTCCTCATCTCCTCGTTCTTCACGAAGTTCCCTCGCGCGGCGCTGTGGGCAGGCCTGGTGGTCCTGCTCGTCGCGGTGCAGATCGCGTTGGGAATCTTCGGGCACGTCTTCTCGGCCCTCGGCGCGCTGCACGGCCTGAACGCGTTCCTGCTGCTCGGCGCGGCCACCTACGCCGCGATCCGGATGCGCTCCACGCCCAAGGTCGACGAGCGGCCGGCGCCGACGCCGGTGGCGGTCCCCCAGGACCACGGGTGAAATCAGGCAGGCACCGCCCTGGCCGGCTCCGGGCAACGCTCACCTCTGCCGCTGTCCTAGCGGTGATCGCTCCGGTCATCTGGCTCTGGGCGGCCAGCCTGCTGCCATCGACGTACTCGGTGACCGACATGGGGTACGTGGACCACGGCCGTGGCCATGGCACCGGTCCGGTGGCACATGCCGGCCACGGCGGGCACGAGGCGTCCGGCCGGGACGTCGCGTCGCTGACCGCAGACCCGCACCGCCGCGCCGACGTCAAGGTCACGTTGGTCGCGCGGCAGGAGCGGTTCCGGCTCGCCTCTGGCCGGACCGTCGACGGCTACACGCTGAACGGCCGGTCGCCCGGCCCGTCCATCCGGGCGACGGCGGGCCAACTGGTGCAGGTGCGCCTGGTCAACAAGTCGGTCGCCGAAGGCATCACGTTGCACTGGCACGGCGTGGACGTGCCCAACGCGGAGGACGGGGTCGCCGGCGTCACGCAGGACGCGGTCGGCGTCGGCGGCGCCCACACGTACAGGTTCGTCGCCGACCAGGTCGGCACCTTCTGGTACCACGCACACCAGGTGTCGCACGAACAGGTCCGCGGCGGTCTGCTCGGCCCGCTCGTCGTGACTCCGCCGCAGTCGCCGGCAGGCACCACGGACGTCGTGGTACTGGTCCATCTGTACGACGGCGTCCAGACGGTGAACGGCCGCGAGGACGACGCCAGGTTCGAAGCGCAGCCGAACGAGCGGGCCCGGGTACGCATCATCAACACCGACAACGGCAAGATGTCGGTGTGGGTGGCCGGCGCGTCGGCCAGGCTGCTCGCCATCGACGGTGCCGAGGTGAACGGCCCCACCCCGATCGGCGACGCGACGGTGACGGTCGCCGCCGGCGGCCGGGCCGACCTCGAGGTGACCATGCCGGCCGACGGTTCACCGGCCCGGGTCCACCTCGGTGGCGGGGTTTCCGTCGTACTCGGCTCGGGTTCGTACGACGCGCCCGCCACGGCGCAGCCAGCGAAACCGCTCGACCCGCTGTCGTACGGCGGACGCGCACCGCTGAGGTTCGACCCGGCGCGAGCCGACCGGCGGTTCCGTTACGACATCGGGCGCCGGCCGGGCTTCCTCGACGGCCGACCCGGTCTGTGGTGGACGGTCAACGGCCACCTGTACCCGAACGTGCCGATGTTCGTCGTCACCGAGGGCGACGTGGTGCGGATGCGTATCTCCAACCACAGCGGCGAGACGCATCCGATGCACCTCCATGGCCATCACGCCGTGGTACTGGCGCGCAACGGCGTTCCCGCGACCGGGAGCCCGTGGTGGGTGGACTCGCTCGACGTCGACCACGGCGACTCCTACGACGTCGCGTTCGTCGCCGACAACCCCGGCATCTGGATGGATCACTGCCACAACCTGCCGCACGCCCGCGAGGGACTCGTCACGCACCTGATGTACGAAGGCATCCGCACGCCGTACACCGTCGGCGGGAAAGCCGGCAACGAGCCGGAGTGAGCTGCCGACCGTAGACCGCTCACGGCGTGTGGGTGGCGGGCACGAAGCGGCCGCGGTGGTCGCCGACCGGTTGGCCGTCGCGCATCGCGAGCTCGCCGCGGAGTACGGAGGCGACGATCCTGCCGTGGACCTTGCGCCCGTGCCAGGCGCTGGCCGGGTGCAGAGCATGCAGGTCCTCGTTCCGCACCTCGTGGTCGCCGCGGGGGTCGACGATGGTGAGGTCGGCGTCGGTGCCTGGCTGCACGCTGCCCTTGCGCGGCCACAGGCCGTACAGCTTCGCGGTGGCCGTCGACGCGACCTCGGCCAGGCGTGCCGCGGACAGCTTGCCCTCCACCATCGCGTCCACCAGCAGCGGCACCATCGTCTCGACGCCGAGGCCACCTGCAGGGGCGGCCGCGAAGCCGACCATCTTCTCCTCGACCGTGTGCGGGGCGTGGTCGGACCCGACCGAGCTGACCGTGCCGTCGTCGACGGCGCGCCACAGCGCCTCCTGGTCGGCGGCCGTACGCACCGGCGGGTAGACCTTGAGCAGCGGACCGAGGCGTTCCGCGTCGGCATCGGAGAGCGTCAGGTACTGCGGGCAGGTCTCCGCGGTGACGGGCGCGCCGGCCGCCCGCGCCTGCCGAACCACGTCGATGCCGGCCGCGGACGCCGCGTGGACCACGTGGAACCTGGCGCCGGTCTCCGCCGCGAGCTGTGCACCGATCGCGATGCTCACCGCCTCCGCCACCGCGGGACGGGCGGCGAGCAGGTCGTCGTACGTCTCGATCGGGTGGCCGAGGTCGTCGCCCGCCCGGGCGAGTACATGCCTGTCCTCGCAGTGCATGCCGAGCACGCCGCCCGTCGCGGCCACCTCGCGGAACAGCGCACGCACGTCCCCGGCCTCAGGCGGCAACAGCAGGTTCTCCGGCGGCTCGTCGGCGAAGTTGTAGACCAGGGTCTTGGTCTCCCGGTGCAGTGCGTAGCCCCAGAAGAGCTTCACGGCGACCGCGCCTGCGGCGAACAGGCCCTGGATGTCCTCGGCGTGCCCGGGGCCGAGCGCGAGGCCCCACAGCCCGAAGTCCACCCACGCCTTCGCCTCGTGCTCGGCTCTGCGCTGTGCCAGCATCGCCGCGTCGGTGACCGGCGGGATCGCGTTCGGCATCTCGAGCACGGTGGTGACACCACCGCACAGCGCGCCGAGGGTGGAGTGCGCGAACGTCTCCTTGTGCGTCAGGCCCGGGTCGCGCGAGTGCACGTGCGGGTCGATGAAGCCGGGGAAAACCAGGCACCCGTCCGCGTCGACCACCTCGCCGTCCGTGGCCGCGCTGCCGGGCTCCACCAGCCCGGCGATGCGTCCGTCCGCGCAGACGACGTCGGCGTCGACCAGGCCGGCTGCTGTGACGACGGTTCCGTTCCTCACGACGAGTGGCATCGAGCAGTCCCTTTCATCGATCGTGTCCGATCCGGAAGACCGGTCCGTCCTTGCACACCAGCGGCGTCTCGGCACCGGCCGACCGGTCCCCCGTCGCGCATCCGTGGCAGTAACCGAGCCCGCAGGCCATGTGCGCCTCGACGGCCACCTGCAGGTCCGCGCACCAGACGTCGGCCAGCCGCCGGCCGAGCTCCTCCAGCCGGCGCGAGCCGCACGCGGCGACCAGCTGTGGCGGCGTACCGTTGAGCGCCTGGCGCAACCGTAGTTCGAGCGCTGCGGGGTCGGACGTGCCGCGCTCGTCGTCGACGAGCACCGGCGCCAACCCCAGCGCGTCGTAGTGGTCTGCGCCGACGACGGCTCCCGCGTGCCGGCCGGACGCCACCGCCTTCACCCGCCGCCCGGCCGCCGCGGCGTCGCGGGCGAGCAGCGTCAGCGAGCAGGTCCCGATACCGCGCCCGAGCAGCAGGACGCCGCCGTCGGCAGGCAGGTCGAACGGGCGCCCGAGCGGGCCGACGACGGGCACCCGCTCACCGGGCAGGAAGCCGGCGAGAGCACGGGTACCGGCACCGGCCACCGAGTAGACGATCGTCACGATCCCCGTGCCTGGCGCGGTGTCGTAGACGGCCATCGGGCGCGGCAGCACCGGTCCCTCCCGCACCGTCCTCGTGACGGTGACCATGACGAACTGGCCGGGCCGCGCGAACGCCGCGACGTGCGGCGCGGCCACATCGAGCCGCCAGTACCTGTCCCCCACGTGCGCGTTCGCGACCACCTCGGCGTCGACGCTGTTCGGCGCCTGTCGCGGTGCCGGCGGGAGCGGCACCAGGCCGGCGCCGTCGAGCAGCGGGGTACGACCCGTCGTCGGCGCCATCACGCGACACCGTCCGCCAGCGCCGCGAGCTGCCGGTCGAGTGCGCACAGGCTCTCCGCGAGCACCTGCGTGCCGAGTGCGATGTCGACCGGCGACGTCCACTCCTCGGGAACGTGCGACAGGCCCGCTCTGCTGGGCACGAAGACCATGCCGGCCGGCATCACCCGGTTCACCTGCTGCGCGTCGTGGCTGGCACCCGAGGTGAGCACCCGGTAAGGCACGTCGAGGTCACGTGCGACGTCGGTGACGACCCGCCGCACCCAGACCGGCAGCACCACAGGCGAGGTGTCGCCGAGCAGCCGAACCCCCAGCCCCACCCTGCGCCTGTCGCACACCGCGCGCACCCTGCGTACGATCTCCGCGGCCGTCGCACGCTGCCGGTCGGCGTCCACGTCGCGCACGTCCACCGCGAGCACCACCTGCCCGGGGATGGTGGTGATCGACCCCGGCGAGACCTCCAGCCGCCCCACGGTGGCGCGGGTGCCGCGGTGCCGTGGGTCGAGCGCCAGCTGCTCCGCGACGAGCACGGCCTCGGCCGCCGCGGCGAGCGCGTCCGACCTGCCCAGCATGGGCGTACCGCCGGTGTGCGAAGGCTGGCCGTCCAGGGTGAGCTCGAGCCTGGTGGAACCGGAGATCAGGTCGACGGCGCCGATCGACAGCTGGTCGCGTTCCAGCACGCTCCCCTGCTCGATGTGCAGCTCGAGGAACGCCGCCCACTCGGCGGGTCGCCACGGCTCGTCGGCAGCACGTGTCGGGTCGATGTCCAGGCGCCGCATGGCGGTCGCGATGCTGACGCCGTCGCGGTCGACGCGCTCGGTCAACTCGGTGAGCGTCGCCTGTCCGGCGGCGAGCTTCGAGCCGAGGCACGCCTGCCCGAACCGCGCGCCCTCCTCACCCGCGAAGACGACGAACCGCAGCGGGTGCTCGGTCTCGACACCGGCCGCGGCGAGCGACCGCGCGACGAGCACCGCGCCGACCACGCCGACGACACCGTCGTACCTCCCGCCCTCGTACACCGAGTCGAGGTGGCTGCCGGTACCGATCGCGGGCGCGCCGGCCCGCCTGCCGGGCCGGGTTGCGATCGTGTTGCCGGCGGCGTCGACTTGCACCGCGCAGCCGAGGTCACGCATCCAGCAGGCGAACAGCTCGTGGGCGTCGCGCTCCAACCGCGTGTAGGCCAGCCTCGTGACGCCGGGCCCGGCCTCGGACAGCTGGGCCAGCTGGTCCACCAACGCGGCAACGGCCTGCGGGTCGGGACGCGCAATGGGGCTGGCGCGCTCGGCCGCGGTCGTCGTCATCCAGCCTCCGGTCGCACCAACCGTGCCGCGGCAGCCTCGGTGCCGGCCAGCTCGGGCGTCCCGCGTCCCGCGGCGACGGCGACCAGCTCACCCGCGGCGTGCTTGACCACCCCCGACAGCCCGGCCAGCCCGGTGTGTGCGCGGAACTCCTCGGCGACCAGCGCCACCCGCGCGTCGGCTGGCAGCGGCTGCAGGAGCGACACGATGCCCTCGATCTCCTCCGCGAGCACCAGCTCCGCACCCAGCTCGCGCGCCACCACGTGGCCGAGCACGGTGTCCTCGCTGGTGTCCCAACACACCACGACGGTGACGTCCAGCTCCGCCATGGCGGCGGCCAGCACGGCGCCGACCCGTTCGGTGCGCGCGGGGTCGCTGAGCTCAAGACCTGCGGGCAGCTCGTCGTCGATGCTCTTCATCGGTCCTCCAACTCCTCGGGCAACGGCAGCTCCGACAACCGGAACAGCGCGTCGAACGAAAGCCCGGCCGCCGTAACGGCCTCGGCACCGCCCTGCTCCCTGTCGACGACGGCGAGCACGCCAGCCACGGTCGCGCCCGCCTCGGCGAGAGCGGCGGCAGCCGTCAGCGCCTGCGCTGCGGTGCTCACCACGTCCTCGACGAGCAGCACGCGTTCCCCCGCGTGCAGCTCGCCCTCTATCGCCGCGGACGGGCCGTACGCCTTGCGCGCGTCCCTGACGATCACGAACGGCACACCGGTCTCCAGCGACAGCACCGCAGTGATCGGCACCGCCCCCAGCTCGGGCCCGGCGATCCTGTCCACGTCAGGGACGCGCTCGGCGAGCAGTGACGCCAGCCGGCGCAGCACAGTGGGTTTCGTCGCGAACAGGTACTTGTCGATGTAGTACCTCGACGGCTGTCCCGACGACAGCACGAACGCACCGCGCAGGTACGCGGCCGCAACGAGGTCGCGGGCGAGCTCGTCGCGGCGTTCCGCCGCGGTCTGCAGCGCGTTCGCGCCACCGACGGACATGGACTCGAGCAGCGAACTGGTCATCGGCCGGCCTCGATCGTGTCGACGGCGCCGGGCTGGTCCGCGTCTGCGACCCACCCGAGGTCTGCCGACATCGCGTCCGCAGCCTCCGCGAGCAGGGCGCGCATCCGCTCCCTGTCGGCGGGCTCGGCCACCCGGTACGCCGGGGCGGCAAGCGACACCGACGCAGCCACCCGGCCCGTCGACGCGCGCACCGGCATCGACACCGCCCACACGCCGCGGTCGAGCTCGTCGTCGCAGACGTCGTAACCGCGAGCCCTTACCACGGTGAGGTGTTCGACGACGGCGTCCGCGTCGGTCATGGTGTCGTCGGTGTATGCGCGGAACGGGCCGGGCCCGAGCAGCCTGCGTGCGTCCTCCTCGGACAGGTGGGCGAGCAGGGTGCGGGCGGACGCTGCGGCGTGCAGCGGCATGTCCTGCCCGATCCGTACGAACATCCGCAGCGGGTGCACAGACTCGACCAGCGACACACAGACCGCCCGGTCGCCCACCAGCTCGGTGAGGAACACCGTCTCGCCACTCGCCCGCGCGGCCGTCGCGAGCGCCGGATGTGGCGAGACGAGCAGCGCGTGCCCGCGGGCGTTCTCGTCCGCGAGCTGTCGCGCCGCAGGTCCGAGGAAGTAGCGCCTGTTCGACGGCGACCGCGAGACGAACTGCTCCCGCTCCAGCACCGCGAGCACACGGTGCATGCTCCCTGCCGGCACCTCGAGGCGCTCGGCGAGCTCGGCGAGCGTCAGGCCGTTCGGGTTCGGCGCCAGCGACCGCAACACTGCGAGCGCTCGGACTACGGGCTGCATCTGTTCCCCCCTCGTCGTTGGTTTCTTGGTCAGGTGAGCTCGGCACCCTTGCGCTCCGGGATCAGCAGGAGCGCAAACATGTCGACCACGTAGATGCAGGCGAGCGCACCGATGGCGAGCGCGAAGCCGTACTGCGCGGCGAGCGCGGCGACGACGAGAGGCGCGAACCCGGCAACGGCACGACCGAGGTTCCACAGCACGTTCTGTGCCGTGGCCCGCGCCGCGGTCGGGTACAGCTCCGCCATCAGCGCGCCGTAGCCACCCATCATCCCGTTCACGAACAACCCCATCACGAGACCGCCGACGAGCAGTGCGAGACCGGAGGTCAGGTTCGCGTAGATGATGACGGATATCAGCGCGCCGACCTGCCAGATCAGGAACGAGGGCCGCCGCCCGATGGTGTCGGCCAGCCTGCCGAAGATGAAGACGCCGATGATCATGCCTACTACCGTCACGGCCGTCCAGGTCGCGGACTAGTTGTACGAGTAGCCGATGTCGTTCGCCAGGTAGGTCGGCAGCCAGATCATGATGCCGTAGTAGCCGAAGTTCTGCACCGAGGCGAGGATCAGCACCCCGATGCTCGTACGGATCGAGCGCGCATCCGCCACCAGCGCACGGACGGGGAACTTCTCCCGCTGGTCCTTACGCATCACCTCGACGAACTTCAGCGGTTCCTCCAGCTGCCGGCGCAGGAAGAACGCCACCACGGCGGGGAACGCGCCGACGGCGAACAGCAGCCGCCAGCCGCCGAGGGGCAACAGCAGCGCGGCCGCGCCGGTCGCGAGCAGTGTGCCCAGCTGCCAACCGTTCGCCACCCACGCTGTCGCGCGGGCGCGTTTCTTGGCCGGCCACGCTTCGGCGGCGAGCGTCATACCGATGCCGAACTCGCCGCCGAGGCCGATGCCGGCGATGAACCGGAACACCACCAGCGACGGATAGTCCCAGGCGACTGCCGTCAGGCCCGTGAACACGGCGAAGAGCAGGATCGACCAGGTGAGCATCTTCACCCGGCCGAAGCGGTCCGACAGCATGCCGAACCCGACACCGCCGAGCACGGCGCCGACGAGGGTGAACGTGGCGAGCGCCCCGGCCTGCGGCTCGGAGAGGCTGAACGTCGCGGTGATCGAGGCGAGGGCGAAGCCGATGATCAGTAGGTCGAAACCGTCCATCGCGTAACCGACGCTCGACGCGACGACTGCCTTCTTCGCGTACTTGTCACCGGCGCCTGCTGTGGTCGTTGTCTGGGAGTCTGCTCGGTCCGTCATGGGAGGGCCTTTCCACGAGCGGTCAGACGGCTTGTGTGTCG
This sequence comes from Streptosporangiales bacterium, assembly GCA_009379825.1. Classification (NCBI taxonomy): domain Bacteria; kingdom Bacillati; phylum Actinomycetota; class Actinomycetes; order Streptosporangiales; species Streptosporangiales bacterium. The sequence continues at coordinate 81,062 of WHTA01000009.1, read as the reverse complement.
GGTATCTCGACCTGTCCGACGAGCTCAGCGACGGCAGCGACACCAAGGCGGTCGAACACCGTAAGGAGGTCGTCGAGGATGTCCGTCATCGCCTGCGGTCGGGTGAACGTGGCGGTGCCGACCTGCACTGCCGATGCCCCGGCGAGCAGGTACTCGACGACGTCATCGGCCGTGGCGACGCCGCCACAGCCGATCACGGGAAGTGGCACGGCGCGGCTCACCTGCCACACCTGCCTGAGGACGAGCGGTTTGCTCGCCGGCCCGGACCACCCACCGACGGCGTTGCCGAGTACGGGTCTGCGGGTACGGATGTCGATCGTCATGCCGACGTACGTGTTCGCGACGACGACCGCCGCGGCGCCGCCGGCGGCGGCTCCCCGTGCCAGCTCGGCCATCGAGGCGACGTTCGGGGTCAGCTTGGCGAACACCGGCACGGACAGCGCCGACCGCACGTCGGCGACAACGCGTTCCACCGCGTGGGCGTCCGCGCCGAGCTCGACACCGCCGGCCTCCAGGTTGGGGCACGACAGGTTCAGCTCGACGGCCGCGAGCGGCAGGTCGGCGACCTCCTCGGCGACCCTGCGGTAGTCGGCCTCGGCTAGCCCGCCGAGGCTCACCACCACGGGCACCCCGAGCGACGCGTACGCCGGCCACGCCTCGGCGCGCCAGCGCGCCACCCCGAGCGAGGGGATGCCGACCGAGTTGAGCATGCCGTCGCGTACCTCGGCGAGCCGGTGCGCGGGATTGCCGGACCGGACAGCGGCGAACACCGTCTTCGTGACGACACCGCCGAGCCTGGACACGTCGACGAGCGGAGCCAGTTCCGGCCCGAAGCAGCCGGAGGCGGGCAACACCGGCGAGGAGAGCGCTAGCTCCCCGACCCGGACGCCCAGCCGCTGCACTTCCACCTCCAGGAATGGGTCCTTCCGCAAGATGAAAGACCGATGATGGCCGCTGGTTCTGGACGCCGTCAACCCCTCGCCCGCGGATTCCCCGCTAGCCGACGAGCTCGAACGCGTCCGCGACGACGCTGCCGGCGTGGATGACCGTACGGTCCTCGAGCCGGTCCATCACCGCTGCCGCGACGGTCTCGCCGGCCAGGACGACGAGGTCGGCGGGATCACCGACCTCCAGGCCGGGCCGGTCGGCGGCCGACTGCAACCGTGCCGTCGCGTCGCCGAGGATGCTTGCACCGCCGACGGTGCCGACGGCGGCGCAGTGCTCGATGAGCTCGTCGGCGCGGAACCTGTTCGTGAACGCCAGCTGCCAGACGCGGTCGAGCATGTCGGCGTTGCCGTACGGCGACCAGTAGTCCCGTTGACCGTCTTCGCCGAGGCCGAGCCGTACGCCAGCGGCGGTCAGCTGTGCGAGCGGCAGGCTGGTGTCCACCGATGGTGCGACGGTCGCCATGGCGATGTCCGACGCGGCGAGGTCGTCGATCACCCTGGCGGTGGTCGCCTCCGACACGCCGCCGAGCGCGTAGCCGTGCGAGATCGACACCTTGCCCTGCATGCCGCACGCCCGGGTACGTTCGGCGATGAGGCCGGTCGTCCACACCGCGAGGTCGCCCGGCTCGTGCAGGTGGATGTCGACCGGCACCTGGTACCGCTCCGCGAGGCCGAACACGATGTCCAGGTGCCGCACCGGGTCGCGGTCGAGCTCACACGGGTCGATCCCGCCCACGACGTCCGCGCCGGAACGCAGCGCCTCCTCGATCAGCGGGACGGTGCCGTCCTCGCGCAGCAGACCGGCTTGCGGGAACGCGATGACCTGCACGTCGCAGCGAGCCGCGTGGTTCTCCCGCGCCTTCAGCACAGCCTCGAACCGGGTCAGACCGCAGTCGACGTCGATCTGCGCGTAGCTGCGCACGCGGGTGGTGCCGCGGGCGATCATGAGCGCCAGCGTGTGGTCCGCGCGCCTGTCGACCGGCCACTCCGCATCGCGCCAGTTGCGGCGGTCGTTCATCACCATGTTCCAGATGCCCGGACTCCCGGTGTGCGGCCGGAACGGCAGACCGAGCCGCGTCGAGTCCAGGTGCACATGGACATCGGAGAACGACGGCAGGAGCAGCCGCCCACGCCCATCGACGACCTCCCCGTCGACCGTCACCCCCGGATCATGCGAACGCACCGCAGCAATCCGTCCCTCATCGAGAACGACGTCGCTGGGCCCCTTCCCCCAAGGCCGAACGTTACGAATGACGGTCTGCATCCCGCTGCCTCCTCGATGGCGTCAGCTGCTGCGTGCCGTGGCCACCTCGTCGTGAGCAAGGTTGTGCCGCAGCAATGCCCGCCCCAGCCACACGCACAGTAGCGTCAGCGCGGCCGTCAGCGCGATGTAGACGGAGATCGCCGGGTAGCCGTTGGTCGCCGCGTACAGCGCGGTCGCGATGATCGGCGCCAGGCCGCCGCCGAACACGCCGGCGACCTGGTACCCGACCGAGATGCCGCTGTACCGCACCCGCGGCGCGAACAGCTCGGCATAGAAGGTCCCCATCGGCGCATAGACGGTTGCCTGGGCGACCGCGAGCCCGACGACGATCGCCAACGTCACGCCTAGCGCGCTGCGGGTCTCGAGCAACAGGAAGAACGGCAGGGCCCAGGCGGCCAACAGGACAGCACCGACCATCATCACCGGCCTGCGCCCGAATCGGTCGGACAGCCGCCCGACGACGGGGATGGTCACGATCTCCAACGCCGCCGCGATAAGCGTAGCGTTGAGCGCCACGCTCTTCGGCAGACCGAGGTTCGTCGTCACGTAGCTCAGGCTGTACACAGCATGCACGTAGAACGAGACGTCGGTGCCGATCCGCGTCCCCACGCACAACAGCACCCCGCGCCAGTGCGTGACGAACAGGTCGACGAGCGGGATCCTGCCCCCGCTCCGTTCCTGCTGCATGCGGAGAAATACCGGCGACTCCATGATCTGCAACCGGATCAGCAGCCCGACGAGCACCAGCACCGCACTCGCCAGGAAGGGCACCCGCCACCCCCAGGAGAGGAACGCTTGCTCCGGCAGCGAAGACGCGACCGAGAACACACCGGTCGACAGCAGCAGGCCGGCCGGCACCCCCACCTGTGGCCAGCTCCCGTTGAACCCACGGCGTTTGCGCGGCGAGTGCTCGACGGCCATGAGTACCGCACCGCCCCATTCGCCGCCGACCGCGACACCTTGTGCGAAGCGCAGCACCACGAGCAGGAACGGCGCGACGGCACCGATCTGCGCGTAGGTGGGAAGCAGGCCGATCAGCACGGTCGCGACGCCCATCAGCATCAGCGTGACGACGAGCATCGTCTTCCGGCCGATCCGGTCACCGAAGTGCCCGAACGCCGCACCGCCCACGGGTCTGGCGATGAAGCCGACGCTGAACGTGGCGAACGACGCGAGAGTGCCGGCAATCGGCGAGAAGTCGGGGAAGAAGAGCTTGGGGAACACGAGCGCCGCCGCCGTGCCGTAGGCGAAGTAGTCGTACCACTCGATGGTGGTGCCGACCAGGCTCGCCGCGACGACCTTGCGTACGTTGCGAGGCGAGGTGCCGGGCTCCTCCGGTGCGTTGTCGGTCGGTCCAGGTGAGTTCATGACAGCTCCTGGTGATGTCAGTTGTCGGAGGCGCCGCGGTCTGCTCGCCGCAGGACCGCCCGCAGTACGGCGGCGGCGACCGAGACGGGCTCGACCACGACCGCGTCCACCCGCTCCTGCACGCGCTCGGCCACCGCGACGTAGCCGGCGCAGCCGAGCACGATCGCGTCGGCTCCCGCCGTGACCGCCTTCTCAGCGGCACGGACGAAGGGTTCAGGGTCTGCGTCGGCGCCGAGCCCGCCGAGCACACCCCCGGCAACGGGTTCGACGGCAACGCACCGGTCGGCGAGGCCGGCCGCGGTCAGCTGCCGCCACTTCGGGTCGACGAGCGCAGCAGCCGGTGTGAGCACTGCGATCCGCTCACCGAGCGCGGCGGCTGCATGGAGCGAGGCAGCTCCGATGCCCACTACGGGACAACCAGCGACCGCGCGCGCCTCGCGCATGCCAGGGTCGCCGTGACAGGCGAGCACGACACCGTGGTAGTCCGCTTCGTGTCGACGCAGGTAGTCGACGACCAACGGCGCGACGACGGCATGATCGTCCGGGCTCTCGATGGCAGGCGGCGCGTCGGCGAGCTGGTCGGCGTGGACCGGCACGTCGAGCACCGCCGACGCCGCACCCGCTGCGGCTGCCGTGACCTCGACCGAGCTGTTCGGGTTGAGCAACAGCACCCTGGCGGTCATCGGTCACCTCCGGACGCATCGAGATCGAGCAGCGCCTGCGCCAACACGCGGGCGCCGACCGCCACCTGGTCGAGGTCGGTCCACTCGTCCGGGCAGTGGCTACGGCCACCGGCCGAAGGGACGAACAGCATGCCGATCGGCGCGATCGCGGCCATGTGCGCAGCGTCGTGGCCGGCGCCGGAGAACATCGCCTCGTGCGGAAGGCCGAGCCGGTCGGCGGCAGCTGCCAGCACCTGCTGCACGGTGTCGTCCGCCGGCACCGGGTCGACCGTCGTCAACGGCTCGGACGTGACCTGGACGCCACGTGACTCGCCTGCCGCGCGGGCTGCGGCCATCAGCCGCCGCCCGCGGTCGTCCAGTCGGCGGCGATCCGCGTCACGCAGCTCGACGGTCGCCACCGCGGCTCCAGGCACAACGTTCGCCGCGTTGGGCTCGATCTGCAACCGACCTGTGGTGGCGACACCGTCGGTGCCCTCGGCAAGTCGCTCGATCTCGAGCACCACCTCGGCGGCCGCGCAGAGGGCATCGCGCCGCACGTCCATCGGTGTTGCGCCGGCGTGGTCCGGCTGCCCTTCGAAAACCAGCCGGTACCTGTCGATGCCGGCGATCGCCGTGACGACGGCGAGCGGCAGGTCCGACAGCTCCAGGCGCGGTCCCTGCTCGATGTGCAGCTCGACGAACGCGGCCAGATCACCGCGGTGCCAGGCCAGGTCGAGCACGCGCTCGGGATCACCGCCGACCTTCCTGATGCCGTCGGCGAGCGTCTCCCCCGCGCCGTCGTCGAGCGCCAACTGCTCGGCGGTGAGCCCGCCGACGAGCGCCCTGCTGCCGACACAGCTGACGCCGTACTGGTTCGGCTCCTCGTTGAAGAAGTCGATCACGCGCAGCTCGTGCCTGAGGCGAATCCCCGCGTCGCGCAACGCCCTGACCACCTCGATGCCGGCGAGCACCCCGATGATGCCGTCGAACCGGCCGCCTCCCTCGACGGTGTCGGTGTGCGACCCGGTGGCCAACGCCGGCCCCGGGCCTTGGCCGGGCAGCGTGCCGATCAGGTTGTTCGCTGCGTCCCGCTCGACGTGCAGGCCCGCGTCACGCATCCGTTCCGCGACCCAGTGGCGCGACTCGATGTACGGCTGCGAGAACGCGCGTCTGGTCCAGCCGGGGCTGTGCTCCTCGCGAAACTGCGACAGCGCTTCCAGGTCGGCACTGATCCGCTGTGCCGAGCGCGCCGGCGCCAACCGATTCTGACTCGACATCAGGCACCCTCCGCCGCGGCCAGCGGCTCGTCGATCGCCGCCTGTAGTGCTTCGGCGACCCGGCGCGCGGCCGCAACGAGCTCGCTCTCCCTGCCGCGCAGCCGGAACTGCGGCCCGGCAACCGAAAGCCCACACGCCAGCTCGCCGCCGCGGAAGACCGGCACGCCGACGGCCGACGCGTACGGGTCGACCTCCCCGGTCGTCACCACGTAGCCCTGGGAACGGATCTCCGGGATCTGCGTCGTGAGCGCCTGCCTGTCCGGCGTGCCCGCGCTGAACCTCTCCAGCTCCCTGGAAAGCACGCTGCGCACCACGTCGTCACTGGAGAACGCGAGCAGCACCTTGGCCGACGCGCCGGCATGGAGTGGCCGCACGGTTCCCTTGGTGAACGACAGCCGCATCAACTGGGGTGAGTCGACGGTTTCCACGACCAAGGCCGACATGCCACTGCGCACGGTGAGTACGGCGGACTCCTCGGTCTGCTGCACCAACCGGTGCATGAGCGGAGTGGCGAGCCGACGCAGCCATTCCAGGCCGACGTCCTTGCCCTGCAGGGCAACGAGCCGCGAGCCGAGGTGGTAGACGCCGTCCCTGGCCTCGAGGAAGCCGGTCTCGACGAGCGTCCGCACGAACCGGTAGACGGTGCTCGACGGCAGGCCGGTCTGTGCGGCGAGCTCGTCGACCCGGTGCGGGCCGCCGTCCACGACGGCGCTGAGTACGTCGACGCCCTTGCGGAATGACGAGTCGCCTGCGGTGCGGGCAGCGGTTGCCATCGCGTCCCCTACTCGTCGTCTCGGTAGCTGGCCTCGAGGAACTCGCCGCGTCCTGGCGTGGCGAGCACCTGCGACCCGTCCCAGACCACCTCGCCGCGGGAGACGGTCAACGTGACCCGCCCCTGCAGCTCGCGACGGTGGAACGGGCTCCAACCCGCGTGCGAGTGGAGGTCCGCCTCGTCGAGCTGCCAGCGCACGGTCGGGTCGAGCACGACCAGGTCGCCGTCGAGGCCGACCGCGAGATCGCCCTTGCGGTGGGCGAGCCCGAACCGCTGCGCGACCTTCGTCGCCGTCGTCCTGACCAGCTGGCACGGCTGGATCCGCTGCTCGTGCAGCGCAGCGCTCGCCGTCACCGGCAGCAGCGTCTCCACCCCTGGCCCGCCAGAGGCGTTGTCGAAGATGTTCGCCCGTTGCTTGTACTCCCGCGGCCACGGCGCATGGTCAGACGCGATCGCGTCGATGGCGTCGGCACGGAACCGCTCCCAGAGGCCGGCCACGTGTTCCTCGCCGCGCAGCGGCGGGTTGCACTTCAGCCAGGCACCGGTCGTCGCCATGTCGGCGTCGGTGAGGGTGAGATAGTGCGGGCAGACTTCGAGGCTCGCCGGCGACCCGTCGCGCACGTGCTGTCTGACCAGGTCGACGGCCCGCGGTGTGCTGATGTGACAGAAGTGCAGCTTCACACCGATCTCGCGACCGAGCTCGAGCACGTTGGCGACGGCCGCGGTCTCCGTGACAGGCGGCCTGGCCGCGCAGTGCAGTCGCGGGTCGAGCTCACCACGCGCCTTCAGCTCGGCCACCTTCGCCTGGACGATCTCGTTGTTCTCGGCGTGCACGCACACCCGGCGCCCGGTCGCGGCGATCGCTTCGAACACGGCGAGCAGCTCGTCGTCCGGCGTACGCGGGAAGCGGCGTGGGTCGGTGTGGTACGTCGACACCTTGAAGCAGGCCGCACCGACCGCGGCGAGCCCGGCGACCTCCTCGATGCCTTCACCACCGGGCTCGACGGTTGCGTACATGCCGACGTCGACGTGCGCCTCGGCGTTCACCAGCCGACGCTTCTCAGTGAACGTCTCGACCGACCAGATCGGCCCGCCCTCGTCGAACGGCATCTCCAGGATCGTGGTCACGCCACCGGCGGCCGCGGACCTGGTCGCCGCCGCGATCCCCTCGCCCGCGTAGCTGAGCGAGTGCACGTGCGGGTCGACGACGCCGGGGAGCACGTAGGCGTCGCCCACGTCGATCCGTTCGGCGGCCGGGGCGTCACTTGGCCGGTCGAGTACGGCAACGATCCGACCGTCCCTGACGCGCACCTCGCCGCCCGGCAGCTCCAGGCTGGACGTGACGAGGTGGCCGGTGACGGCCAGATCGGCCGTGAGGTCAGGCTCGTTGTGCATCGCACGAGCGTGCGTGCATCCCAACCTGTTGGCAACCAAGTTCTCGCATGTTGGTAATGCTCACCCGGCGAGGACGGGGCGGCCTGGGAGAGTGTCGGGCTGCAGGTGGGAGTCACGGACGACGAACGTGCCGTCGACCAGGACGTGGCGGATGCCGGTGGAGGGGCGGGTGGTGTCGGTGTAGGTCGCCTGGTCGCTGATCCGGTCGGGGTCGAACACGACCAGGTCGGCGTCGCAGCCCGGCTGGATGCGGCCCTTGCGGCGCATCGCAGGCACCGCGTCCTCGAGCACCCGTGCCGGCATGAGAGTGCAGCGCGAGATCGCCTCCGCGAGGTCGAACAGGGCTTCGTCGCGGACCAGCCGGAACGTCCTCGCATACGTGCCCGCGCCCCTCGGGTGGGTCACCGCACCCGCCGGCAACGGCCAGGCCATCGAGTCCGGCCGCTGACCCGGCCAGTGCAGCGGCATCGCGTCGCTGGCGACCACCGAACCAGCAGCGGACATCGCGGCCTTCACCAACGCGAACTCGTCCGGACGGTCGTCGCGCAGCGACTCGACGACCGCCAACCCACCCGGGTCGGTACGACGGAGCTCGGCCAGCCGCTCCGCATCGGCGACCCGCTCCCCCGTCGGCGCATACAGCAGCGACTGCGGCGTCAGGCCACGCTCGGCGAGGTGCTCAGGTGCGAGGAACGACGCGCCGATGCCCGTCATCCCTGCGCCGTACGGGTACGCCTCCGTGGTGACCCTGGCGCCTTCCGCACGTGCCTGCCCGACCAGTCCGAGCACCCGGTCGATGTGCCTGGTCGACGTGCTGTTGACGTGGCAGTAGTGCATGCTCGCGCCGGTCTCGGCCGCCGCACGTACGATCTCCGCGGCGCCGTCGACCGCAGTCTCGGGACGCACCTCCACCAGGTCACGGGCATGGGTGTACGTCGGCGCACCCGCTCTCGCCGCCAACCCGGCGAGCTCGACGTACTCCGCCGGGTCGCAGTCCTGCGCGTAGCCGAGCAACACTCCGATGCCAAGCGCCCCGGCGGCCAGGTCCTCGGCCAGCGCCTCGAGTATCGAGTCGAGCTGTGCCCGGGTGGCTGGAGCCTGCCAGGCGGGGCTGGCCACCTGCGCGAGGAACGCATGGATGTCGCCGCCGACATCGACGCCGGCTACCACCCGCATACGGGCGACCGCCCACGACGCCGAGTACCCGTAGTGGATCGGGCGGCCTTCGGCTGCCGCTCTGCGGTAGCTCGCCTCGACGGGATGCGCGCCGCCTTCCAGCTCGAGCGCGGTCGTCACGCCGTCCAGTGCCTGCAGCCGCTGCTCGGGAACGTCCTGCCCGTGGCTGTGCAGGTCGATGAACCCGGGGCTGACGACGTGGCCGCCAACGTCGAGCTCCGTACGCCCCCGCAACTGCTCGCCCACGGCCGCGAGCCGACCATCAGTGACGGCGACGTCCTGCACGGCGTCGACACCCGTCTCCGGGTCGATGACCCGGCCACCCTGCAAGACAAGATCGTGCACGCCGATCGCTCCCGTCACTGCCGTGCTGCCACCAGCCGCCGCTGCAAGTCTGCGTACGATCCGCCCGCGAGGCAAGGAGCCGGGCGCATTCGCAAATTTCGAGGGCTACCGTGCGCGCTGCGGCAATGCTGCTCCTCGGGAGGCAGTTCCACGCACGGCCGAGGGTGGCCGGTACGTCCGCGCCGACGCGACGACCTTGACTCGCACGGGTATCTCGGGTGAGGTGTGTCGACCACTGACGAGCCCTGCGACGAGGTAGCGCATGACCCAGGCGAGTACCCCCGATCAGCCGGCCGCCGCGACCACGGAGACCCGCCTGCATCGCGGACTCAACCTGCGGCAGCTGGTCTTCATCTGCCTCGGCAACGTGGTCGGCGCCGGGATCTACGCACTGGTCGGCGAGATGGCCGCGCAGGTCGGCGGTGCGCTCTGGATCCCGTTCATGCTGGCGCTCGTGCTTGCGGTGCTCACCGTGTTCAGCTACGCGGAGCTCTCCAGCAAGTACCCGCGTGCGGGCGGTGCGTCGACGTACGTCCTGCAGGCATTCCGCAGCCCGTTCCTCGCCTTCATGGTCGCGTTCGCCATGGTGGCCTCCGCGATCAACTCCGCGTCGACGCTCTCGCTCGCCGCAGGGGGCTACGTCGCGGAGATCGTCCCGGTCCCTGCGGTCATCACGGCAGTCGTGCTCGTCGTGGCACTCGGCGCCGTCACCATCCTCGGCGTGCAGTTGTCGGCACGGTCGAACACCGTGCTGACCCTCGTCGAGCTCGGCGGGCTCGCACTGGTGATCGTGGCTGCCGTCGCGGCGATCGCCGTAGGCACCGGAAGTGCGGCCAACCTCACGGACATGGACGCGACCGGCGGCTCCGCACCCGACGGTGGACTGGTCGCGGTGATCTTCGCCGCTACGAGCCTTGCGTTCTTCGCCTTCATCGGCTTCGAGGACGCCGCCAACATGGCCGAGGAGGCCAAGGATCCCGCACGTACCTGTGCCCGCGCGCTGACCATCGCGGTCCTGGTGGCGGCCGGCGTGTACCTGACGATCGCGATCCTGGTCTCGGTCGTCGCCGGCGGCGACCGGCTCGCGGGCTCGAACGCGCCACTGCTCGAAGCGGTGCGCCTCAGCCCGCTCGGCATCCCCGACGTCCTGTTCACCGCAATCGCCGCCATCGCGGTGGGCAACAGCGTGCTCATCAACCTGATGTCCAGCTCGCGACTGCTGTACGGGATGGCGGACCAGAAGGTGCTGCACAAGGTGCTGGCGACCGTTCACCCGACCAGGAGAACACCGTGGATCGCGTCGACGGTCACCATCGCCGCCGCGGCGGTCTTCGTCTTCACCGGTGAGGTCACGGTGCTCGCCACCACCACCGTCACCCTGCTGCTGGCCATCTTCACCCTCGTCAACGTCTCCGTGCTGGTGCTGCGCAAGGAACGTGTCGAGCACAAGCATTTCAAGGCACCTACGGTGCTCCCGGTGCTCGGCGCCGTCGTATGCGTCGTCCTGCTGACCCAACAGGAGCCAGCGGTCCTACTGCGCGCCGGTGTGATGCTGTTGATCGGAGTGGCGCTCTGGCTGGTCAACCACCTCGTTGTAAGGCGCCGCGGTTGACCGCAGCGTCACGGGCCGACGTCGTCCGGGTGGTTGCCGGTGCGCGACGAGGAGTCGAGGGCGTCGATGGCTGCCATGTCCCCGACGTCGAGGGCGAAGTCGAACACGGCGATGTTCGCACGAATACGTTCCGGGTTCACCGACTTCGGGATCGCCACGGTGTCGTGCTGCACGTGCCAGCGCAGTACCACCTGCGCGGGTGTGCGGCCGTACCGGTCGGCAATGCCGGTGATCACCGGGTGTTCGAGCAGCGAGCCTCTCGCCAGCGGCGCCCATGCCTCGGTCACGATGCCGTGCTCGGCGTGGAACGCGCGCAGCTCCGGCTGGCCGAGCTGCGGGTGCAGCTCGACCTGGTTCACCGCAGGCACCTCGCCGGTCTCGTCGAACAGCCTGGTGAGGTGCGCTTCGGTGAAGTTCGAGACGCCGATCGACCTGGCGCGGCCCTCGTCCTGCAGCCGGAGCAACGCGCGCCAGGTCTCGACGTACCTGTCGACTGACGGCACCGGCCAGTGGATGAGGTACAGGTCGACGTAGTCGAGCGCGAGCCGCGCCATGCTCTCGTCGAACGCGGCGAGCGCGGCGTCGTGACCGTGGCTGTCGTTCCACAGCTTGGTGGTGACGAACAGTTCCGCACGCGGCACACCGCACTCCCTGACCGCGCGGCCCACCTCCGCCTCGTTGCGGTACAGCGTCGCGGTGTCGATGCTGCGGTAACCGGCGTCCACGGCCGTACGAACCACGTCGACCGTCTCGGCCTGCGGGACCTTGTAGACGCCGAGCCCGAGCCGTGGCATCGACCTGCCGTCGTTCAGCCGTACGTCGGGTGCTTTTGGCATGTACCCAGCCTTTCAGGTCTGGTGCGGCCTAGTCGACGAGGTCGGCGGGCAGGGTGATGGTGACCACGGCACCGTGCGGGTGGGCGTTCCCGATGGTCACCGTGCCTCGGTGGGCGGTAACCAGAGCGTGCACGATGGAGAGACCGAGTCCGGCGCCGGCCTGGCGTCCGGGGGCATGGTCGCCGCGGACGAAGCGTTCGAAGGCGGACGCCATCAGGTGCGGCGGGAATCCCGGGCCGTCGTCGCTGACCTCGATGGTCACCGTGTCGCGGCCGCGCGACACGTGCACCTGGACGGTCGCCGCGCCGGCCGCGGCGCTGTTGGCCGCGAGGTTGGCCAGCACCTGCCGCAACCGGTTGGCGTCGCCGGCCACCACGACCGGGGCACCGGACGCCGCCACGCGCAAGCCGAGTGCACGCTCGAGCGCGCCCGCCTCCGCGGCTGCCAGGTCGAGGACGTCGACCGGCTTGCGCTCCACCACGACCCTGCCGTCTTGTGCGCGGGCGAGCAGCAGCAGGTCGTCGGCGAGCTCGGCGAGGCGGTCGGCCTGTCCGAGCGCGGCCCGCAGCGACCGTTCCACCTCCGCGGGGTCGTCGGCAGCGGACAGCGCGAGCTCGATCTCGCCGCGCAGCACCGCGATCGGCGTACGCAGCTCGTGGCTCGCGTCGTCGACGAACGTCCGCTCCCTGGCGAACGCGACGTCCAGCCGCGCGAGCATGTCGTCGAGCGTGCGGGCCAGCCGGGCGATCTCGTCGTCGCCCGGCACGGTCGGGAGGCGGCGGTCGGTGTCGAACGAGGAGATCGCGGCCGCCTCCTTGGTCAGCACGCCGACCGGCCGCAGCGCAGCGCGCACGACGAGCCAGCCGGCCGCGGACAGGATGCCCACCAGCAGCGGCGCCGCGACCAGGAGCACCACGAGCAGCCGTACCCCGGCCGCCTCGACCGGCCCGGCGGACACACCGACGGTCAGCACGCGCCCGTCGGTGAGCTGTCGCGACAGCAGCCGCACCGGCTCGGCCACCTGGCCCTGCCGCAACGACAACCTCCGGGTGGAGAACGCCTCGCCGTCGACCACCCGCACCTCCCGGACATCGAGCAGCCGGCCGTCCAGCGACGCGGAGCTGGCGACGACGCTGCCGTCGGACGTGTACAGCTGCGCCATGGGATCACGCCGGATGACCGAGACGTCTCCCCCTGTCGACGCCGTCGTGAGGTCGGCCGCCCGGCCGGTGAGGCCGCTGTCCAGCGCGGCCCCGAGCTGCCGGTCGAGCAGCATGTAGAGGAAGACGAGGCACAGCACGAGCGCGGCCGACGCGCCGAGCGCGAACCCCAGCACGATGCGGCCGCGCAGCGACCGCGGCAACCACCGCACTCCGCCTCACCTCCCGCGTCCTCATGATGTTCTCATCCGCGCCCGGTCACTCTTGCCCCATGCGCGGAAGCGATGCGCCTAATCTTGACGCCATGAGAGTCCTCGTGGTCGAGGACGACCCGGGTATGGCCTCGCTGCTCGTCCGCGGGCTACGGCGCGAGGGTTACGCCGTCGACACGGCGAACAACGGCGAGGACGCTCTGTGGAGCGTCCTCGAGAACGCGTACGACGCGGTCGTGCTCGACGCCATGATCCCGCCGCCGGACGGGTTCGAGGTGTGCCGGCGGATTCGGGCCGCCCAGCGTTGGGTACCCGTGCTCATGCTCACCGCGCGCGACGCCGTGCCCGACCGGGTGCACGGGCTGGACGCCGGTGCCGACGACTACGTCACCAAGCCGTTCGCGCTGGCCGAGCTGTTCGCCCGTATCCGCGCGCTGACCCGTCGCGACCCGCTCGAACGTCCGGCCACGCTGCGGGTCGGAGATCTCACGCTCGACCCCAGCACCCGAGCCGTCGACCGCGGCGGCACCGACATCGCGCTCTCCCCGAAGGAGTTCGCGCTCCTGTACGAGCTGATGCGTCGCTGCGGTGAGGTGCTCAGCCGTACGTACCTCATCGAGCACGTCTGGGACTTCGCCTACGACGGCGGGTCCAACGTCGTCGACGTGTACGTCCGCTACCTGCGCGACAAGGTCGACCGCCCGTTCGGCCGGAAGAGCATCCGCGCCGTCCGCGGCGCCGGTTACCGGCTCGACCCGGACGGCTGATCAGAAACACTCATCAAGCTCTCATCTACGTCGGCGCAGAGTGCAACCGAAGAGGTCACTACACAGCTTCGGAAGGGCACTCCATGATCGCCGTTGCACAGCAGAAGCCGCGCAGGTTCCCGCGGCTGCACCTGCGCTGGCTCGCCGTACTCCTCGTCGGGCTCGCGCTGTACGTCGCGGTGCTCGCCGCGCTCCGCAACAGTGGCAACCCCGGTGTACGTTCCTTCGCTGCTGCTCCTCGGCGCCGCCGTGGTGCCGGTGACGTTCAGCACGTTCGTCGTGGAACGCAACCTGTCGCAGCGGCTGTCGAGCGGCGACCTCCTCGCCGGCGCGGTGCTCGGTGGCGTCATCGGCGCCATCGTCGCCGGCCAACTCGAGTTCGAGACGATGCGCGCGCTGGGCTCTCTGCCCACGGCACTCATCGGCCTGATCGAGGAGACCGCCAAGCTCGCCGTGCCCGCCGTCCTGCTCGCCTGGCGGCGACCGCGAGCGATCGACGGGCTCGTGCTCGGCGTATCCGTGGGGAGTGGCTTCGCCGCGCTGGAGACGATGGGATACGCGTTCGTCGAGCTGCTCCACAGCCACGGCCAGCTGGCGTCGGTCACCAGCCTGCTGTTGCTGTGCGCCGTCGCCTCACCCAGCGGCCACGCGGCATGGACGGGCCTGGCCTGCGCTGCCCTGTTCGCCGTCCGCGGCGCCAGACGCCGCGGGCTGGCCTGGTTGCACTTCCTCCTGGTGTTCGCCGGCGTCGTCGTCCTGCACGCCACCTGGGACAGTGGCGTCGGTGCAATCGGCCACCTGGTGGTCGCGGGCGTCAGCTTCGGCACGCTGATGCTCGTCGCCTGGCGGATGCATCGCGCGGAGCGCCGGGACGGCTCAGGCCGACAGTCGGTCGATCTCGGCTTGGGTGCCCCAGAACTTCACCAGCACCTCCCGGCGTGGCGGTCTGCCGCCCGCGGATCCCACCACGTAGCCGAGCACCGAGACCAGTGACGACGACGCGATTGGGAACATGCCGAACGCGAGGTCGGGCACCCACTCGTTGGCCACCACGTACCAACCGGCGCCCCCGACCATGGCCAGCACGACGCCGAGCGCGTTGCCGCGCTTGGAGTACAGCCCGCCGAGCAGCGGCACGAAGAGCACCACCTCGAGGCCACCGATCGCATAGATCACCAGGTACTCGAGGTAGTTCGGCGGCTCAAGGGCCAGGAGCAGCACCACCAGACCGATGACGATGCTGGCCCCGGACGCCATCCGCTTGGCGGTGCCGTCGGACACGCGGGGGTTGACGAAGTTCGTGAATAGGTCGCGTACGACGACTCCGCTCACGATCAGGATCATCGAGTCGACGGTCGACATGGCGGCGGCGAGCGGCGCCGCCAACACGATGCCCGCTATGCCGTCGGGCAGGACGTCGACCACCGTACGCGGCAGCGCGAGGTCGCCGACCTCCATGTTCGGGTGGAACTGGTGCGAGACGAGTCCCATGGTGAGGAAGCCCAACGTGATGACGACCATGATGATCGGGCCGACCATCATCGCGGTGTGCACCGACTTGGAGTCCTTGTAGCTCATCGCGCGGACCGCGAGATGCGGCAGCACGCAGATCATCAGGCCGAGCTGCAGCGAGTACGACATGATCATCGACAACGTGAACCCGCCGGGCCCTGGCAGCGTGAACAGTTCGGGTTTCGTGTCCATCACCTGTGTGTTGACCCCGCCGAGCCCGCCCGCGGCGGTGAGCAGAGCGATCCAGACGGCGATGCCGCCGAAGAACATGAGGATGCCCTGCAGTGCGTCGGTCAACGCGGAGGCGAGGAAGCCGCCGAGTCCGATGTAGACCAGCACCACGCCTGCGAAGATCACCAGCAGTGTCGTGTAGTCGACGCCGCTGACCGCCTGCAGCAGCCGGGCGCCGGCGACGAACTGCGGCGCCATGTACGCCACCAGCAGGACGAGGACGCCGACCGAGATCAGCACCACGAGAGCGCGCTCTCGTAACGCTGCTTGAAGAAGTCGGTGATCGTGATCAGGTTCAGCTTCCTGCTGAGGATGGCGAACCGCTTGCCGAGCAGGCAGAACGCGACGAAGGCCGTCGGCACCTGCAGATCGACACCAGCACCCAGCCGTAACCACCCTGGTAGACCAGACCGGGCCCGCCGACGAACGTGCCGGCGCTCGCCGCGCTCGCCAACAGCGTGAGGACCAGGGCGAGCCAGCCCAGTGAGCGGCCGCCGAGGTAGTAGCCGCCCACCTTGTCGCCGGTCTCGACGCGAGCCTGCCGGCGCATCCCCCAGACACCGATGAGCAGCAGGAGCAGGACGTACGCGACAACGGGGAGAACGAGCGCCCATCGCATGCCGATCACTCCTCGGTTTCCGTGTCGTCGTCCGACGTCAGGGACATCTCGGTGAAGTAGCGGCGGACGAGCCAGATCGGCAGCAGCGACAGGAGCACCGTTGCCACCAGACACGACCAGAAGAACCACGCCGGGAAGCCGAGGACGAAATCCAGGTCGGCGGCACGGCGGTTGCCGCCGAGCAGCCAGGCGACCATGGAGATGACTACGGTGAACAGGACCCAGTAAGCGACGCCCCACAGCGCCTCACGGTTCGCGACGGCGTACCGAGGGTCGTGTTCGAAGTCGGTGTCTTCGGGTGCTCGTCTGGTCATGTGTCTTCCGCCATGTCGCGTGTCGGCAATGGGTTGTCCAGCAGGTCGCGGACGAGTGCGGCAAGCGTCGGCACCCGTTCGCGGGTACGTACGAGGTCGATCCATTCGTGCTCGGCATGCGGTCCGCCGCCCACCGCGCCGAGCCCGTCGAGCGTCGGTACGCCGATCGCTGCGGTGAGGTTGGCGTCCGAGATCCCGCCGACAGAGACGTCGCCGGACTCGCCGAAGCCCAGTCGACGCTGCGTGCTCCGCAGCCGATCGACGAGCCCGTGGTCGGCACCTGCCTGCATGGGTGGCCGGTTCGCCCCGCCGTGCAGGTCGACGCGTACGTCCCCGGCGAGACCGTCGACCAACTGCCGCATCGCGTCGTCGACGGCACGCTGCTGGTCGGCCGTGGAACACCGCACGTCGACGGTCACCGCCCCGTGGTCAGGGATGGTGTTGCTCGTGGTGCCCGCCCTGGCGGTCGTCGGGTTCAGCGTGGCACCGGGGAACTCGGCACGGATCCGGCCCACCTGGACGACCGCGTCGGCGAGCGCTGGAAGCACGTTGACCCCGTTGTCGGGTTCGAGCCCGGCGTGCGCTGCGACGCCGTGGAACTCGACGGTGTAGAACGACCAGCCGCGCCGGGCGGACTTCACCGCACCGTCGGGTCGGGCGCCCTCAAGCACCAGACACGCCTGGCTGCCGTGCGCGGCTCGCTCGATCAGGGAGCGGCTCGTCACGGACCCGATCTCCTCGTCACCCGTGACGAGGAGGCTGACGGGGACTTCCTTGCCGAGCTCGGCCAGCACGTGCAGCCCGACCACCACACCGGCCTTCATGTCGAAGATGCCGGGGCCGGTGACCCGCCCGTCGGCGACGTCGAGCGGACGGCGCGCCAGGGTGCCCAGTGGCCAGACCGTGTCGAGATGCCCGAGCAGCAGCACTCGCCTGTCGTCGTCCGGGTCGCCGAGTCGCCACTCCAGGCTCAGCACGTCACGATGCCGCACCGGTCGTACGCCGAGCAGCTGCGAGCCCAGCTCGTCGAGCACGTCCTGAGCAGCGGTCACGGCCGCCGGGTCCGCCGAGGGCGACTCGGCGTCGACGAGCGTTCGCAGGTGGGTGACGAAGTCCGACAACGCTGCTGCCCTCCCGGTCGGCTGTGGTGGAGACATTCTCGGTTCCCCGCAGTCGCAGCAGGTGGTGAGATCGGACAACAACTACGCTCGTCGTCGTTCGATCTCACAACTGGAGGTTGCTCGTGACCGCTTGCACGCTCACCACAGTGATCGAGACCGTGGGCGCGTCCACACTCTGGCCGTGGCTGGTGCCGGCAAGGCGTGCCGAGCAACCGATCAGCGACGTCGTCATCCACGACCGCGAGCAACCCGAACCGCTCGACCCCGGCACGATCGTCCTCGCCGTCGGGCTCGACGCGCCGGCCATCGAGAAGCTGCTGGAGTCCGTGGCCACGGCCGACGCCGCAGCCGTCGTCGTCCGCGGCGCCGCGGCAGCGAAGGAGCCGCTACCGAAAGCGGCGCAACGGCATCAGGTGGCGCTGCTGGCGGTCGCACCCGGGGTGAGCTGGACGCGGATATCGAGCCTGCTGCGCAACGCGATGTCGACGACCGGCACCCGCGCCGCGGAGGTCACCCACCAGCGACCTCACGGCGGTCGCCAACAGCATCGCGTCCGCGGTCAACGGGTCGGTCGTCATCTTCAGCCCGCAGCAGGAGATCCTCGCCGCGTCCAAGCTCGGACCCGACGACGACGCCATGCGCCACCAGGCCGTCGCCGACCAGCACGGCCCGCTCGCCTACCGGGAGCGGCTACGCGAGCTCGGCGTCTACAAGCGGTTGTGGAGCAGCGACGAGGTCGTCTCCGTCCCTCCGGTTCCCGAGCTCGGCGCCGGCCGCCGCAAGGCGATCATGATCCGTGCCGGCGAGGAGATCCTCGGGTCGATGTGGGTGGCCGAGGGCCGCGAGCAGCTGGCATCGGACGCCGACGCGATCCTGCGCAGCGCGGCCTCGGCGGCGAGCGGACACCTGGTGTGGCTGCAGACGAGAGCACTGTCGCAGCGCCGGTTCAACGAGGGCGTCCTGCTGCAGCTGCTTGCCGGTGACGCAGACGTCGACGCCGCGGCCAGCTGGCTCGGCGTGCAACCGGACAGGGCGTGCGGCGTGCTGATCGCGTGGACACCGGAGCCGCAGAACCGTCGGCGGCTCAGCAACCTGCTCACCATGCACCTCTCCGCGTACCAGCACTCGACGATGAGCCTGATATCGAGAAGCATGGTCGAACTGGTCTTCTGCGACCTCGGCGAAGCGGGCATCCCGCTGGAGACCACCCGCGACCTGGTGAACCGCGCCGCGCACAGCATGGGACAACCGGTGCTGGCCGCGACAGGCACGGTCAGCGGCACCTTGGCGGAGCTGCCGCGATCGCACCGGGACGCGGACGCGGTGCTGCGGGTGCTGCGGCGCCGCACCCCCACGGGCACCACCCGCGTCGCCAGCTACGACGAGGTGCGTACCGCCGTCCAGGTCGACCGGCTCCACCAGCTGATGACCCAACACGACGACCTCCTGGACGGCCACGCCCGGACGCTGCTGCGGTGGGACACCCGTCACGGCGGGAACCTCGCCGCGAGCCTCCTGGCCTACCTCGACGCGTTCGGCAACGTCGCCGCGGCCGCCGAACGGATCCACGTGCACCCCAACACCTTGCGCTACCGAGTACGCAAGGCCGGCGAGGTCACCGGACTCGACCTCACCGACCCCGAACAGCGCCTGATGCCCACCTCCAGCTCGCTGGCCACTCCCCGATATCTGGTTTCGCCGCAGCATGACAAATAGGGAGTGACGTGATTCGCGACGACCGGTTAATGATCTACGAACCGGGTAGCGCACTCCATACACCCGGACACGATGCCGGGGTGGGCAAGGAGAACGGCGTGACGAATGGCAAGGCAGTCGCGGTAGGAGTTGCCGTCGGCTATCTGCTCGGGCGTACGAAGAAGATGAAGCTCGGGCTGATGCTCGGCGCAGTTGCCGTGGGACGCACAGGAAACCTGAAGACCTTGGTACAGCAGGGTTCCGAGCTGGTGCAGAAAGCGCCCGGGCTGCAGACGTTGTTCGACGACGTACGTGTGCGCCTGGCGGACACCACCGCGGCCGCCGGCGCCGTGGCCAGCCGAGGCGTCGACCGGCTCAGCGACAATCTTGAGCACCGCGCCGAGCAGCTGCGCGGCGACAGCTCCCCACCGGCCGACGAGGAGGAGCCAGCCGACGAGGACGAACCCGTCGACGAGACGGACGAGACCGGGGAACAGCCCGCACAGCGCAGCACGTCGCAGCGTCAACGGTCCGGGGGCGGTCGTGGCCGTACCGCGAAGAAGGCGTCCAGCCGTAGCCCCGCCGGCCGGCAGCGAAGAGCCTCGTCGTAAACGTCCGGCGCCCATCAAGCCGCTATACTTCTCAGATCTACGACGGTTCAGCCACGTGCCGTCGGTCTCAAGGCTCGTCGGTCCGGCCGGTGGCCGAGCCGACGTAAACGCACGAGAGGCCGTCCTCATGACCACCGTCCCTCACACCACCCAACCTGCCGTGGACGAAGAGCTCTTCGCCCGACTCGACGACCGCACCGACGCCACGGAACGGGAACGTATCTTCGACGAGCTGGTGCGGAGGTACGACTGGCTCGTCCGGTGGGCAGCGCGCCGGTACGCGAACCGCGGCGAGGACGTCGAGGAGCTGCAGCAGGTCGGCTACGTCGGCCTGGTCGAGGCGATCGACCGGTTCGACGCGGCCCGTGGCGTCGACTTCGTCAGCTTCGCCCGCCCGACCGTCCTCGGTGAGATCCGCCGCCACTTTCGCGACCGCCGTCGCTGGATCAAGGTGCCCCGCCGGCTGCAGGAGCTCAAGGCGCGGATCAACGCAGCCACCGACGAGCTGACCCAGCGGTACGGTCGGCCGCCGACGGTGGCCGACCTCGCGGCCGAGCTCGATGTCGACGAGGACGAGATCTCCGACGCTCTCGCCGCCGATGACACGTTCGCCCCGATGTCCCTGGACACACCTCTGGACACCGCTGACGGCGATACTCCGACGCGGCTGGACGCCCTCGCCGTCGAGGACGGTGGGTTCGACGACCTCGTCGTCAGCGAAGCTCTCTGGCCGCTGCTCGACCGGTTGCCGGCCAGAGAGCAGGAGATGGTCCTGCTGCGGTTCTACGGGAACAAGACCCAGGTCCAGATCGCGGACCAGCTGGGCATCTCGCAGATGCACGTCTCCCGGCTGCTCCAGCAGACACTGGCCGCCCTGCGCGCGGAACTCGCCGATTGACCGCCGCGGCGCTCCAGGCGCTGGGGAGCGCGACCGGCCGCGTCGCGCGTACCCCAGCTCGCCGGGGACGCACTGTTCTCGACATCCCCCGGCTGAGAGCACGGATACCACACCACGAGCCGACCAAACCGTTCGCGCGGTTGGCATCCTCCCCGACCCGGGTTACGGTGCAGCGATGGCGAACTCCGGCGACAGCCAGGACGTCGCGCAGCTGCTTGCCGATGCCGCGCGGGACTTCGAGGCGGCCCCGGGGACACAGGCGACGCTCGACGAGGTCTGCGACCGGGCGGTAGCCGTCATCGCCGGCTGTCGGCGGGCCGGGATCATCGAGGCGCGGCGGGAGCAGCGTGGCCGGACGCTCGCCACCACAAGCCCCGCGTCGGAGGACCTGCACGACCTGCAGTACCAGCTCGGCGACGGGCCCTGCGTCACCGCGCTCTGGCACGACCGGGTCGTCTGGTCGGACGACCTCGCCGAAGAGCAGCGCTGGCCCAAGTTCGCCGCCGCGGCCGTGGAGCGAGGCATCAGGAGCGCGCTGGGGATCCAGCTGTACACCCATGCGGACACCCTGGGGGCGCTGAACCTGTACTCCGACACGCCTGGTGCGTTCGACGAGGTCACTCGCGACGTCGCACAGGTCTTCGCCGCGCATGCGGCAGTCGCCATCGCCGAGGAGCGCGGCCACGCGGAGCTCGCCAGGGCGCTGGTCACCAGGCAACAGATCGGCCAGGCCACCGGGATCCTCGCCGAACGCCACCAGCTGACGACGGACGAGGCGTTCACCCTGCTCGTGCGGGCGTCGCAGAACAGCAACACCAGGCTCCGCGACCTGGCCGCGCGCCTGGTCGCCAGCGAGAACGACGTACGGCGGAGGTCGAGAAGCCCGGATGCCTGAACCGACGACCGGCAACAGGTACGGTCGTCGCATGACCGAGAACGCCGCACCGGCCAGCTACTCCGACGCCCAGCACCCCTACAGCCGGGTACGCGGCACGGCCGCTGGCCTCGTGTTCGTCTCCGGGCAGCTCGGCGTCGCCGACGGCGAGATCGTGCCGGGCGGCATCGTCGCGGAGACCCGGCAGGCCTTCGCCAACCTGCAGGACGCGCTCGCGTCCGCGGACCTCGGGTTCGAGCACGTCGTCAAGATCACCGTGTACCTGGCGAGCATGACCGACAGGAACGCGATGGACGAGGTCTACCTGGACGTCCTGCCCACTCCCCTGCCGGCCCGCACCTGTTTCGCGGTCGGCGAGCTGCCGTTCCGGGCCCGCGTCGAGCTCGACGCGATCGCCGCCCGGGACGCGTTGTGAGCCTCTGACCAGCACACTCGACGTCCACACTCACTCAGCGTGAGGCAGTACCGGTCCGTTGGTGCGGTACGCGCATGGCCCAACACCCCGGCCAGTTGATCTCGAATTGATAACGCCCGGTGGTTAGAGTCGGTACGTTCAGGACGAACCGGTCCTCTCGCCCCAGAGGTAGCCGGTCCTCTCGCCCCAGGAGGATTCCCCACCATGCCCCGCCGCACGTCGGTCGGCCGACACGCAAGAATCACCCCCGCAGCCACCACCCCCAGCGGCCCCAGGCGCCGCCCCGTCCGCCACGCGATCGGGGCCGGCCTGGTCGCGCTCGCCTGCGTCGGCATACTCGTCGGGATGACCATCCGCCCCACGGTCGACGCCGGAGGGGCACCGAGCACCACCCCGAAGAGCCAGCTGACCGAGTCCACGTCCGCGTCCCGCACGGTGCGCACCGCGACGACCTCGCCTCGCGCGGACGGCGTGGGCAGCCCGCGCAGGACCACCGGCGGCGGGGACGCCCCCGAAGGCAGTACCCCTGCCAGCAGCACCTCCAGCAAGCAACGCCAGGGCAGCGACGACAGCCCCGCACCCACGACCCAGACGAGCACCGAGGCCAGCCTGAAGCGCTCACCGAGCACCACGACGAGCACGCCGGTCGAGCCCACCACGACCCCGTCGACCGAGTCCTCCTCGCCGTCGCCGAGCGAGTCGTCGGAGGCGTGCAAGACGCCGGGGAAGGACGCATCCCGGTCGCTGGCCTGTCGGATCAGCGACCTGCTGCCGTAGCAAGCTACCGGGTCGCTGCCTCTACGATCAGTGACCATGGTCGACCAGCTGATGGGCGAACTGGCGGGCAGGACCGCCATCGTGACCGGCGGCTCGCGCGGCATCGGCCGGGCAGTCGTCGACCGGCTCGCCCGTGACGGTGTCGCGGTGGTGTTCGGCTACGCCGAGAACACCGCGGCCGCGCTGGACGTGGAGAAGACCGCCGACCACGGCGGCGGCCGCGCACATGGCATCCAGGTCGACCTCGGCGACCCGGCCGCCACCCGCGCGTTCCTCGACCGGGCACTCGACCACCTGACGGCCTCGACATCCTCGTCAACAACGCCGCCGCGCCCCACACCCCGACCAGCTTCCACCGACCTGACCGACGACGAGTACGACCGCGTGCTTGCGGTGAACACGAAGGCCGTGTTCGTCGCCATCCAGTTCGCCGCCAGGCACATGCGCGACGGCGGCCGGATCGTCAACCTGTCGACCCTCAACACCGTGCTCGCCGCACCCGGTCTCGCCGCCTACGCCGCGAGCAAGGGCGCCGTGGAGCAGTTCACCCACGTCGCGGGCGCGAGCTCGCCCCCAGGGGCATGACGGTGAACACCGTCGCACCGGGCGCCACCGACACCGACCTGCTCCGGTCCACGAACACCGCAGAGACCCTGCAGCTGACCGAACAGCTCACCCCGTTGGGCCGCCTCGGCCAGCCGTCCGACGTCGCCGACGTGATCGCGTTCCTGGCCACCTCGGACGCACGCTGGCTGACCGGACAGAACATCCGCGCCACCGGCGGGCTGCCGTAGCGGCGGCTCACGGCAGGTGGAGCTCGCATTCGGCCAGCAGCACCTGCCCGTCGACCTCCACGACGGCGTCGCGCATCACCAGGTCGCAGTGGCCGGGCGCGCGGATCGAGCTGCCGAACGTGATGCCGTTGCCGATGCCGATGTGCATGGTGCCGAACTCCGCCTCGTCCTCGAGCGGACCACCCTGGCCGATACGCGCCTTGGGGTTCATGCCCATGCCCATCTCGACGGGACAGTACATGTTCGGGTCGCCGTAACCGTCCAGCGTGGCGCGCAGCCGGTCGGCCTCGGCGCCGCCGTCGAGGGCGACGATGCGGCCCGCCTCGAACGTCGCGGTGATGGGCTCGGTGACCGGCCCGCCGGGTACGGTCGCGCCGTCGATGATCATCGTCCCGGTCGTCGTGCCCTCGTCGGGCGCGACGGCACACTCGATGCACGGCGGCGGCGAGATCGTGCCGGGCTCGTGACAGATGCCGCTCTGCGGCACCGCGCGTTTGGCGGCGATGCTCATCCACAGGTCGGTGCCGCGCGGCGATCGCACCCGTACCTCCGTGCCGTTGTCCAGCACGCGCGCCACTTGGTCGATGACGGCCTTGCGTTCCATGAAGTCGATGTCGAGCGAGCCGTCGAGGAAGACATCGTCGCACACGTCCGGCATGAAGATGAGTCGCGCCCCTGCAGCGCTGGCCGCCAACCGCGCCTCACTGTGGTTCACCGAGAAGGTGGTCGGCGCGACGATCGCGTCCGCAGCGCACATCGCCGCGGCCACCGTCGCCGGCGGCTCCTCGCCGTGTTTGGTGCGCGGCGCCATGACGGTGGTGACGACCTCCGCGCCGAGCTCGTTGCCGGCGAGCACGAACGCCTCGCCGTAGGCGACGGTGCCGGTGTCCGAGATGACCAGCAGGTTCTCGCCCGGACGGACGTTCAGGCACTGGCGGAGGATCGTGCGGGCGGGTTCGAGGACGAACGGTTTCGCCATTGACATCTGTACGCCTTCGGTAAGGGTAAGCACCCTCCGGGGATTCGGCCGTACAAGCGAAGCGAGAGCTGAAGGCGGAGCCGTACGCATGACCGACGAAACACTGCTCCGGGGCCGCAAGGCGCCTGGTGGCCTGTGGTGACCCTCGCCCGGACGAAGAGGTGCTGTTGCTCACCGGCGACGGGTTGCGGCCGAGATCGTGGAGGTCTTCCGCGCGGCCGTCGAGGAGACCGGTGCCGAGGCCTCCGTGGTGCAGATGCGGCCGCGGCCGCAGGCCCAGCTCAGGCCCACCGAGGTCGCCGCCGCCGCCTTCCACGGCGCGGCCCTCGTCATCGAGCTGACCAGTCGCTTCGTACAACACAGCAAGGCGCGCCAGGACGGTCAGCAGCGCGGCCTGCGCTACCTGTTCATCGGTGACATCGACGCCGACATGCTCCGCGGCCCCGGCGCGGTCTGCGCGGACTTCCACGCGCTCGCGCCGCGCATCGAGCGGGTCGCCGACTTCGTGACGAACGCGGACCGGATGCGGCTCACCAGCGCGGCAGGCACCGACATCACCGTCTCCGCCGAGGGCCGGCCGGGGCGCGCGCTCACCGGCCTGGCCACCCAGCCGGGGCAGTTCGGCGCACCGCCGTTCCTGGAGGCCGGGGTGGTGCCGGTCGCGGGAACCGCGAACGGCACCGTGGTCGTCGACGCGTACTGCGTCGGGATCGGCCTGGTGGACGAGGCGTTCACGGTCCAGGTCGAGTCCGGGCGCGTCGTCGACATCGACGGCGGCCCACAGGGCGCGGAGCTGATGCGGCTGCTGCGCTCCGCGGACAACCCGAACGCGTTCGGCGTCAGCGAGATCGGCATCGGCCTGAACGACCAGGCGAAGCTGATCGACAACGTGACGAGCGCCGAGGCATGTTACGGAACCGCCCACGTCGCGGTGGGCACCACGCCGGCCGACCCCGGCATCGACGTGATCGACGGCGGCCTACACGTCGACATGGTGTTCCGGTCGCCCACCATCGAGATCGGCGACCAGGTCGTCATGCACGACGGCGCGCTCGTCGACCCCTGAGCAACTCCCCCACCGCAACTCTGTCCCCGCCGGAGGAATGCCGTGTCCGTCCAGCCAACCCGTGTGACCGCACCGTCGGTGCGGGAACGCCGCATCGCAGCCTTCGCGAGCGCCATCGGCACCACCATCGAGTGGTACGACTTCTTCATCTACGGCCTCGCTGCCAGCCTGGTGTTCAACCAGGCCTTCTTCCCGGCCAGCGAGCCGATCGTGGGGACGCTCATCGCGTTCGGCACGTTCGCGACCGGCTATCTCGGCCGGCCGATCGGTGCCCTGCTCTTCGGGCACTTCGGCGACCGGATCGGCCGCAAGTCCGCACTCGTGACCACGATGATGATCATGGGCGTGGGCACCGCGTTCATCGGCCTGCTGCCGACGTACGCGACCATCGGTATCTGGGCACCGCTGCTGTTGACCGTGCTGCGGATCTTCCAGGGCATCGGCATCGCGGGCGAGTGGGGCGGCGCGGTGTTGCTCGCCGTGGAGTACGCGCCGAAACGCCGGCGCGGCCTCTACGGCAGCTGGCCGCAGATCGGCGTGCCCGTCGGGCTGCTGCTCGCGACCGGTGCCTTCTCGCTGTTGAACTGGGCGACCACGAGTGCGGCGTTCCAGGCCTGGGGCTGGCGGGTGGCGTTCCTGTTCTCCGCAGTGCTCGTGGCCGTCGGGCTGGTGATCCGGCTGAAGATCATGGAGAGCCCGGCCTTCCGCGCGCTGCAGGAGTCCGGAGAGGTGGCGAAGGCGCCGCTGAAGGACCTCGTGGTCTCCGCCAAGAAGAGCACCATCCTGCTCGCGATGGGCACCAAGTGGGCCGAGGGCGTCGGCTTCAACACCTGGGCGGTCTTCTCCATCGCGTACCTGACCGACGTGGTGAGCTTCCCCGAGGACGACGCACTGACGGCCGTCATGATCGCGGCAGCGGTGTGCGTGCTCTTCATCCCGACGTGGGGGCGGGTGTCCGACTCGTTCGGCCGCACCCGCACGTTCGGTACGGGAGCTGCACTGCTCGGCGTGGTGGCAGTCCCCGCCTTCCTGCTCTTCGGCGTCGGCGGGATCGCGGTGCCCCTGGTGCTCGTCGTGGTGTTCGGCGTCGCCTACCCGATGATGTTCGCGCCGCAGGGCGCGCTCTACGCCGAGCTGTTCGAGCCGCGCATCCGCTACAGCGGCATCTCGGTCGTCTTCCAGTTCGCGAGCATCGTGTCCAGCGGACTGACCCCGCTGATCCTGACGACGTTGCTGATCTGGGGTGGCAACAGCCCGTGGCTGATCTGTGCGTACATCATGGCCGTCGCAACGGTGTCCACCCTGTGCGTCTACGGGTTGCGCAACCGGGCACACCACCTGGACGAGAGCGTCGCACCCGCGACGGTGAACACCGCCGGCTAGCGGGACGCTTCCGCACCGTATTGCAGCGCGGCGTAGAACCCGCCGATGTGCTCGCGGATCAGCCGGGCGGCGGTCTCGCCGTCGCCGTCGCTGACGGCGGCGAAGATCGCCCTGTGCTCGTCGACCAGTTCGTCGACCCAGCTGTCCCAGTCGGGGTGGGCGAGGAACGCGTCCAGCATGGTCTGGCGTACTGCCTCGCGCAGCGCCTGCATCAGGTCGGCGAGGAGATCGTTGCCTGTCGCGCGGGCCAGCTCGAGGTGGAAGTCGGTGTCGAGTTGGTGGAAGGTGTCCGGGTCGAGCCCGGGCACGGACATCTCCGCGAGCAGCTCGCGCAACCGGGTGGTGTCGACGTCCTCGCTCGCGGCGAGCAGGCGCACGGCCTGGTCTTCCAGCGACATCCGCACCTGCAGTACGTCCGCGACGCTGTAGCTGGTGAGCGCGACGTGCAGCCGCAGCAGATCGGACAGGGCACGCACCGGCTCGGTGGAGACGATCAGCCCGGAGTCCGGCCCGGTGCCTGGGCGGCTGCGCACGATCTCCAGGGCCTGGAGAACTCGCACCGCCTCCCGGACCGACGGACGGCTGACCTGAAGCACCTCGCTGAGCTGACGCTCTCCAGGAAGCCGGTCGCCCGGACGGAGGCGCCCCGCAAGGATCTCCTCCTGGATACGGCGGACCACGAGCTCGTAGGTCTTGGCTCGGTCGAGTGGTTCCAGCCGCAGGCTCACGGTCGACTCCTCGGCGGAAGCATCATTGGGTTCACTCACCCTATCGGAGCTCGTCGGACGGGCACGGCCGTTGCACGACGCGACGGCCACCTCCATGGTAGCAACTGGTAATGTAAAACAATGGTCTTACATTAGATCTGCAGAGGAAGACATGAGCGACGAATCCGCACTGGCCGGGATCAGGGTCGTGGATCTGACCCAGGTGCTCGCCGGACCGTTCGCGACGATGCTGCTCGCGGACCTCGGGGCCGACGTGGTCAAGGTCGAGGTGCCAGGGCGCGGCGACCTCAGCCGCGCCATGGATCCGGCCATCGACCAGCAGACCAGCGGCGCGTTCCTGACGGTGAACCGCAACAAGCGCTCGGTCAGCGTCGACCTCAAGCAGCAGCGCGGGCTCGACCTGGTGCACGAGCTGCTCGCCACCGCCGACGTGCTCGTCGAGAACTTCCGGCCAGGCGTGGCCACGCGCCTCGGGCTCGACTACGAGCAACTCTCCGCCAAGCTCCCCCGGCTGGTGTACTGCTCGATCTCCGGCTTCGGGCAGACCGGGCCCTACGCGGCACGCGGCGGGCTCGACCTGATCACGCAGAGCATGTCCGGCATCATGAGCGTCACCGGCACGCCTGGCGGACCGCCGGTCAAGACCGGCCCGCCGATCACCGACCTGGGTGCCGGGCTGTTCGCCGTCTACGGGATCCTCGGCGCGCTCGTCGCGCGGGACCGCACCGGCAACGGGCAACGGGTCGAGACGTCGCTGTTCGAGGCGGGCCTCGGGCTGTCCGTGTGGGAGGCGACCGAGTACTTCTACACCGGCCGCACTCCACAGCCGACCGGGTCCGCGCACCGGCTGAGCGCGCCGTACCAGGCGATCGCGTGCCGCGACGGTTACGTGACGGTCGGCGCCGACGGCGAACGCCAGTGGCCGAAGTTCTGTGCGGTGATCGGGCGCAGCGACCTGGCCACCGACCCGCGGTTCGGCACCAACGCGGACCGGATGCGCAACCTCGACCAGCTCGTCCCGCTGGTCGAGGAACGGACGAAGGAGCACGACCGCAGCCACTGGCTCGCGCTGTTCGAGGAGGCAGGTATTCCTGCGGGCCCCATCAACACCGTGCCAGAGGCGCTGGCCGACGAGCACACCGCGGCACGCGACATGGTCGTCGACGTCGAGCATCCACGCGCCGGTTCGACGCGAACGGTGGGTCCGGTCGTCAAGTTCTCCGCAACCCCGGCGACGGTACGCACGCCGGCACCGGAGCTTGCCGAGCACACCGACGACGTCCTCCGCGAGCTCGGGTACGACGCCGAGGGGATCACCAAGCTGCGTTCCGCGGGTGTCGTCGGATGAGCGGCGAGGCACGCCTCTCGGTGGACGGGCACGTCGCGACGATCACCATCGACAACCCACCGGTGAACGTGATCACCGCCGACGTCCGGCACTGCCTGCTCGGCGTACTCGGCCAGGTGCGCGACCACGGCGGGATTCGGGCGGTCGTCGTCACCGGGGCGGGCGACCGCGCGTTCTGCGCCGGCGCCGACCTCCGCGAGGAGGAGCAGCTGACTCCGGCGACCGTTCGCCAGTTCCTCGCCGAGGACAACGCCGTCTACGATCAGCTGGAAGAACTCGACTGCCCGGTGGTCGCCGCCGTGCACGGCTACTGCATGGGTGGTGGGTTCGAGCTCGCGCTGGCGTCCGACATCCGCGTCGTCAGTGCCGACACCAAGTTGTGCGCCGCAGGGGTGAAGGTGGGTCTGGTCGTGAGCACCAGCAGGCTGGTACGCCTCACCGGGCTCGCCGCGGCCAAGGACATCGTGCTGACCGGGCGCACGTTCACCGGCGACGAGGCGGGCCGTCTCGGTGTGGCGACCAGGGTGGTGCCCGCAGGCGAGGAACGGGCCGAAGCACAGCGCATCGCAGCCGAGATCGCGTCCCGTGCACCGCTCGCCGTCGCCCGCGCCAAGTCTGCGCTGCACGAGGCCGCCGACCTCGCCTTCGCGGACGCGTACACGCGCGAGCTCGACCACTTCGCCGCACTGTCGGACACCGACGACCACAAGCAGGCCATCGCCGCGTTCTTCCGCAAGGAGACACCACGGTTCGCTGGCCAATGATGCCTACCGGCAGGAGGATCCAGGGATGACCAACGACCGCGCCAGTGTGCTTGCCGTCAATGGGCGGGAGCCGAGCATCGACCCGTCCGCGTTCGTTGCTGTGGGGGCGACGGTCGTCGGGTCGGTGGAGCTCGGTCCGCGGGTGGGCATCTGGTACGGCGCTGTGCTGCGCGCCGACACCGAAGAAATCAGCGTCGGGGCCGACTCCAACCTGCAGGACGGTGCCATCGTGCACTGCGACCCCGGCCTACCGACCCGGATCGGTGCCAGGGTCACCGTCGGTCATGGTGCGGTCATCCACGGCGCCGTCGTCGGCGACGACTGCCTCATCGGCATGCGCGCCACCGTGCTCAACGACGCACAGGTCGGCGCGGGCTCGCTCGTGGCCGCCGGGGCGGTCGTCCGCGAGGGCACCGAGATACCACCGGGCTCGCTCGTCGCCGGGATACCGGCGACCGTGAAGCGGGAGCTCACCGCCGAGGAACGCGCCCGGGTCGCCGACGGCTGGCAGGAGTACGTCACGCGGGCCGAGCAACACGGCTCGACCGCCCGCCCCGTCTGACCGAGGCACCGCGATACGCTTGGTCGGCACGATGACGCGAGCCGAGACGAGGACCACGCACGTGCCGACGGCCTACGATCCGCCAGCCAACAACCGAACGGAATCGAGACCCAGGGCATCGGCACGCCGGCTCTGGCCGTGGCTACGGGGCCTCATCGGCATCGGGATCCTCGTGGTGCTCGGCTGGCGCCTGGGGACGGAAGCGTTCGTCCGCGGGCTCGGCACCATCGACGCCCAGGCACTGCTGGCTGCACTCGTGATCGGCTGGCTCACCACGATATGCACCGCGATCCGCTGGCAGGTGATCGCGCACCGGCTCGACCTGCCGCTGCCGCTGCCGACAGCGATCGCCGGCTACTACCGCGCACTGCTGCTCAACGCCGTGCTACCCGCGGGCGTGCTCGGTGACGTCGACCGTGGCGTGCGGCACGGGCGGCTCGCGGGGAACACGGCCAGGGGCGTGCGCGCCGTCGTACTCGAGCGCACGGCAGGTGCGGTCGTGCTGGTGGTCATAGCGATAGCGTCGCTGCTCGCGCACCCCACCCTGTTCGCGCTGACGGCCGACAAGCTCGACCCGAGCCCGGGGCTGCTGGCCGTACCGGCCGGTGGCGTCGCCTGCGCGGTCGCGGCCGCCATCTGGGCGAGGTACGGCAAGAACGACTCCAGACTGCGCAGCGGCGTTGCCGCTGCGTTCACGGAAGCGCGTGTGACGATGCTGTGCCGTCGCACCTGTCCGAGCGTCGTGATCCTGTCCGTGGCGACCGTCGTCGGTCACCTCGCGATGTTCCTCGTCGCCGCACGAACCGCCGGCGTGACCGCACCGGTGACGCAGCTCCTGCCGCTGTTCCTGCTGGCACTGCTCGCCATGGGAGTGCCGACCAACATCGGCGGGTGGGGACCCAGGGAAGCCGGGTGTGCGCTGGCGTTCGGTGCGGCGGGGCTCGGCGCGTCGCACGGAGTCGCCACTGCGGTGGTGTACGGCGTGCTCGCCCTCGTCGCCAGCCTGCCGGGGGCGCTCGTGCTGCTGGCGCAAGCCGGTCAGCGTCTGAAGATCGTGACGAACGCCTTCACGTCGCCCCGCCGGTACCAGGCGACCACACAGAACAGCACTCCGAGCACTGCGGGCAACACCGCTCCCGACGGGCTCCGGACGGCCAGCTCCGTGGTGACCGCACCGATCATGACGCCGACCAGACCGAGCGCGGCCAGTCCGGCGAGCCGCGGTACCAGCAGGCCGATGGCACCCGCAGACTCGACGACAGCGGTGAAGTAGCGGAACCACTGACCGTAGCCGACCCGGTCGAACGTCTCCACGATGTACTCCTGACCGGTGGCCATCGGAAGGGCGGAGAAGATCAACAGGTAGGCGGCCAGCAGCACCTGGAGCACCCAGATCACGATGTTCGCCGCAGACCGACGCCCGCTGCCCTGCGCGACCGCGCTGTCGTCCATCGACATCGTGGCCCTCCTCTCTCCGGAGACCATTCCATCCTTGCCCAACGGCACCGCGCTGTCACGCCTCAGAGGTCGAGGACCTCGCGCCGCCAGCGCGGCTCGACCACGGCCCACTCCGCCGCCCACGCGGCGGCTCGCCTGCGGTCGAGTACGAACACGAACGCCAGGTACGCGACAGTGCCTACCGCGGCGGCACCCGCGGCCAGCGAGACTCCCGTGAGAACGCCGACGGCCGTTGCCTGTCGGCCGGTGTGTCGAGTCATCGACGCCTCGCCGCGGTGGTCGATCCAGAGGGGCATGCTGCCGTTCCGGGTGCTCGTCGTCATCGAGGCGAAGGTCCCCACGTGGCGGCGCCCCGCTGCGTCGCGCCACGCGAGCCGGTAGGTATGAGGGACGACCGCGTTGTCCTGTGCACCGGAAGAAGAGATACGGGCGACGATCCGCGCATCGACGCGGTAGCCGTACTTGGCATCCAGCCGGTCGATGGCACGTTGCTGGTCGTATGCCGCCCACCCCGCGAACACAGCACCCACGCATCCGGCGAGGAGGATCACGACCAGCCAGACGCGCGCAGTCGCCCGCAACCTGTCGCAGGGCCGGCTCATAGGGTTGTCGTCGACCATCGCTCGCCTCCTGGAGGTACAGGCGCGGGGAGGAGTCGTGGCCCCGACTCCTCCCCGCTCGGACTGTGACGCGCACGCCCCCGATTGCTACGGGCGCGTCACACCAGCCACCGGTTGCGCTCGACGAAGCCGAGCTTCTCCCAGCGGCGCCCGAGCCCGAACGTGCGGCCGGCGTATGCGACGGCGCAGGCGATCAGGACGAGGGCGTAGATGATGTGGTAGTCGACGATCGGGTTGGTCGACATGGTCGGGTCGCCGGCCGCACCGAAACGGGCGAGCGGCCACTCCGCAACCCACATCAGCAACATCATCAGTGACCCGGCGACTGCGGAGATCCGCAGCCCGATGCCGAGGATGACGGCGACACCGACGCCGAGGAGCCCGACCATGAAGAGCCAGTCGGCCAAGCCGGCGCCTGCCATGTTCTGGAAGATCTCGCGGAACGGGCCGGCTTCCAGGCCCGAGAGGAAGCCCTTGGTGGGCTCGCCACCCTGGATCCAGGCACCCTCCCTCGGCGTCGCGTACCCGAGCCCGAAGGTCTTGTCGATGAACGCCCAGAGGAAGATGAACCCGGTAGCGATACGCAGCACCGCGAGCGCCCATCCGCCAGTCGGCTTCGCCTCTCGCTCGATCGACGCAGGGGCCGGTTCCTGCACCGGCGGCTGCGGTTCCATCCGCGTGGGCTTGAATTCCATGCTCATTTTCCTTCCTCCATCGAGTGAGTGAGTCCCGAATCGATCGTCACTCGATGACGGAGTTGCGGGTACTGCCGAAGGTCCCAGCTGCGGAGGACCTTGGCTGTGTCTGTTCGGCGACCAGCGTGCGAGCGATCGTGGTCCCCCACTCGTCGATCGCGGCGAAGTCGCGGAAGTCGCCCTCGGCTGCGTGCAACGCGCGGACGACTACCCGTTCCCGCGAGCCGCAGGTCGTTGCGCTGCAGCCTGCCGGGGAACGTCTCGTGTGCCCGCGCGCGGGTGATGTCGACGAGGTGCGCAACGTCGACAGCATCGTCCGTGGGTTTCTGCGGCGACCCGATGGGACCGCTGGAGAACAACCACGTCGGGCGTACGGCCAGCTCGGCCGCGTGGGCGTCGACGAACCGTCGCGCGGTGCTGAGCCAGCGGCCCATGTACACGGCACTGCCGAGCACGACGGCGTCGTAGCGTTCGACCGACGGCACGTCGACGAGGGAGGTGCAGTCGACCTCCGCCTCGACCCCGGACGTGTCGAACGTGCGCTGGACAGCTGCCGCGAGCGCTCGTGCAATACCGTCGGTGCCTCCGTGCCTGGAAGCCACGGCGACGAGAACGCGTAGCATTCCTGCCTCCTCAGGAGAGATGGCCGGC
The DNA here is from genome assembly GCA_009379825.1 of Streptosporangiales bacterium. Lineage (NCBI taxonomy): Bacteria > Bacillati > Actinomycetota > Actinomycetes > Streptosporangiales > Streptosporangiales bacterium. The sequence goes on along the minus strand of WHTA01000009.1, from coordinate 47,133 downwards.
ACTGTGCGGTCGATCGTCACGTTCCATGCGTAGCTGGGTGGCGAGGATCGCCGCCTGGGTGCGGCGCTGGATACCGAGCTTGACGAAGATGTTCGAGATGTAGTTCTTCACCGTCTTCTCCGCGAGGAACACCTTGTTGCCGATCTCGCGGTTGGTGAGCCCCTCGCCGATCAGCTCGAGCACCTGGCGCTCCTGACCACTGAGCCCGGCGAGCGGGTCCTTCTTGGCCGCGTCGGCGCGGAGCCGGTCGAGCAGCTTCGCCGTCACCGCCGGGTCGAGGAGCGACTGGCCGGCCGCGACCGTACGGACCGCCGTGACGATGCTGACGCCGCGTACCTCCTTCAGCAGGTACCCCGACGCCCCCGCCAGGACGGCCTGCACGAACGCGTCGTCGTCCGCGAACGAGGTGAGCATCAGGCACGACAGTCCCGGCACCTCCGCGCGGAGGTCCCGACAGGCCTCCACACCGCTGCCGTCGGGCAGCCGAACGTCCAGGACGGCCACGTCGGGACGCAGCGCGGGCACCCGCGCGAAGGCCTGCGCGATCGTGCCCGCCTCGCCGACGACCTCGATGTCGGGCTCCTCCTGGAGCACCGCACGCACGCCCTGCCGGACGACCTCGTGGTCGTCGAGCAGGAACACCCGGATCAGCGTCTCAGTCACGAATTCACGCTAGCCGTGACGCACCGTGGCGAGTAGGGACTTCTGGCCCGGTCCGACGCGTCCGAACGGCACTGTCCGTAGCTGGAGCCGGCAGGCGATGCTCGGGGCATACGGAGGGAGCGAGGAGGATGACGAACGACGTCACTGGGTCGATGCTCGGCCGGCACGGGTTCCTGCGCGGCCTGACCCAACCCGACCTCGACCGGCTCGCCGCCGCGGCGACCCACGTCGAGTTCCCGGCCGGCCACCGACTGTTCGACATCGGCGGCACGGCGGACAGGTTCTGGTTGCTGGAGAACGGTCTGGTCGAGCTCGAGCTGATCGTCCCGGGGGCCCCGAGGCTGACCGTCGAGTCGCTCGGCATCGGCGACGTACTCGGCTGGTCCTGGCTCTTCCCGCCGTACCAGTGGCGCTTCGGCGCGGTCGTCCATCGCACGGTGCACGGGTTCGAGCTGGACGGGCGCGCGGTGCGCGCGATGTGCCAGGACGACCCCGACTTCGGCTACGACCTGACGCAGCGGTTCCTCGCCGTCGTGCTCAACCGGTTGCAGGCCACGCGCGTCCGCCTGATGGACCTCTACCTGCGTACCCAATCGGGAAGCGATACGGAGGCAGTGTCGTGAGAGCAGCAGCCAACAGCCACAACGCGCCAGGCGACCTGGGCCGGCGGGTCGCGTTCCGTCGCCGCGAGCTCGGGCTGACGCGCGAGCAGGTGGCGGTCCGCACCGGCATGGCGCCGGAGTACCTCGACTACGTGGAGCGCTACCACGCGACCCTCACCGCCGGGACGCTGCTGCGCCTGACGGCGGCACTGGACACGACCGTCGACGCGTTGCTCGGCGCCACCGTCGAACGCCCACCTGGCGTCACGGGCAGGAGCCCGGGCGAGCCACGGTTCCGGCGGCTGGAGGCCGGCGAGTGCATGCGGCTGCTAGCGGACGGCGGCATCGGCAGGGTGGTGTTCGTGTCCGAGCACGGCCCGGAGGCGGTACCGGTGAACTTCACCATGTACGAGGGTGCCGTCGTCATCCGGACCGCGGAGGGCAGCGTTCTCGCCGGCCAGCTCGATCGCCAGGTTGCGTTCGAGGTCGACTCCCTCGACGGGGCGCAGCACCAGGGGTGGAGCGTCCTGCTCAGCGGGCAGGCCCGCCGGGTCGCGAACCCGGCGGTGGTCTCCCGCATGCGCGCGATCCTCGAACCGTGGGCCGGCGAAGAGGACCGGCACCTGTACCTGATGATCGACCCCAGCCGCATCGGCGGCCGCCGGATCGACCGGTGAGCGGCGGCTAGCCGCCTTCGCCCACCGACTCGGCGCTTGCGGCCGCACCCGGTACCACGGTGTCGGCGCCGCCCATGTCGAGGCGGAACGGTGGGTACGTGTCGGTCATCAGCGCCGCGTAGCCGGTCACCCGCAGCACCCAGCGGTTGAGCCCGGTCACCAGGTCGTAAAGGCCACGCGGGTAGAAGCCAACGAACAGCAACGCGACGGCGGCGAAGAACACGAGCAGGCCGATGAGGCCCGGACCACTCCACGAGGACGCCTCGCCCGCCGTGTCCGCCGCGCGGTCCCCGAACGTGATGCCGCTGACGAACAGCCCGACGACCAGATAATGCGGGATGGCGAGCAGCCACCACTTCACCAGGACGAGCCCGCGCGACAGCCGTTGCGGGTAGTCGACGTACAGGCTGGCCGGGTAGTCCGGCTCCTCGTCCAGCGAGAACGGCGGGTACCTGTCGGTGCCCAGCGCCCCGTACGCGTAGTGCGTCACTCGCCACGACCAGCGCAGCACACCGACGTTGAAGGCGAACAGGCTCCGCGGGTACCGCTCGGTCACCAAGATCGCGAAGAACGCGGCGATGCTCACGGCGAGGAACGCGATCCACAGGAAGAACAGCACGACTTAGTGCGGGATCGCCAGCAACCACTTCACCAGCCACAGCCACCGCGACAGCTCACCGTCCAGCCGCGCTTCCACGCGGACGGGGTACCGCGCAGCCACCTCAGTCACCCCTGCCGTGCACGACGACCACCGGGCAGTTCGCATGGTGGACGCACCGGAAGCTCACCGAGCCCAAGAACGCACCGACGAACGCGCCGTGCCCGCGGTTACCGACGACCAGCAGTGCCGCACCATCGGCCACCTCGAGCAACATCGTCGCCGGGTCACCGTGCCGCACCTGCGGACGCACCTCGACCACCGGCTCGCTGCCGAGCACCTCCTCGATCGTCTTGGTCAGCATCGCGTTCGCCTCGTCGTCGTACCGGACGCGGCTGGTGTCGAGCAGCCAGACATAGGCGTCCTGGTACTCCCATGCGGCTACGGCATCCACGCGGCCGCCGAGCAGCTCCGCCTGCCGTACCGCCCAGCGCAACGCCCGCTTCGACGGCTCCGACCCGTCGATACCGACCACGATCCGCGGGCTCTCGTCACCGCTCATGATTCATTCTCCTTCCCTGCTTGCACAGGCTTCCGAGCTTCGTCGCAGCCGGCCGCGATCGGCAGGGTCCTCCGCTACCGCGCAGGAAACCTCTGTCGGCTCCCGGCCGGTCGCGGTGTACTGCAGATGTCACGCAAATCGGCACCGAGGAGCGAACATGGCCCGGTCAGCACGTCGCCCCGTCGTTGTCGGCGTGGACGGTTCGGCGGACAGCCACCCCGCAGTCGCCTGGGCAGCCCGCGAGGCGGCGCTGCGGGCCTGCCGCTGCGGGTGTGCATGTCTTCGCCTGGCCTCTCGTGGACGTGCCGCTCGGTCCGTCCGACTACGGGCCGCCGGACGGTGCCTTTTCGAACGAGGCGAAGAGGTACGTCGGCGACGCCGCTGCCACGGCACCCGACGTCACCGTGTCCGGCGAGGTGATCACCGGCACCCCGGTACCGACCCTGGTGGCCGAGTCACGGCACGCCGGCGTCGTGGTGGTCGGGCACCGTGTCTCGGCAGCTTCAGCGGCCTGCTGATCGGCTCCGTGGGTGTCGGCGTCGCCGCACACGCCGCCTGCCCCGTCGTCGTAGTGCGCCCGAGAACCACAGAACAGGGACCGTCGGCGCACCGTGTCGTGGTCGGTGTGGACTGGTCACCACAGTCCGAGCAGGCGGTCGCGTTCGCGTTCGAGGAGGCATCGCTGCGTGGGGTGGGCCTGACGGCCGTGAACCGCTGGACCGCGCCGACGTCCGTGGCCCCGGCGACATGCTGCCGCTGGTGTACGACGTCGACGCTGTCGACAGGAGGAGACCCGGTTGCTCACCGAGCAGCTCAGCGGGTGGAGCGCCAAGTACCCCGACGTCGACCTGCAGCGCCGGGTCGTGCACGCCAGAGCTGCCCACACGCTCGTCCGCGCGTCGACCGGCGCGGAGCTCGTCGTCGTCGGGTCGCGGGGCCGTGGCGGTTCACGGGCATGCTGCTCGGTTCCGTCAGCCAAGCGCTGATCCACCACGCCGGCTGTCCCGTCGCGATCATCCGCTGACGACCCTTCGACCGTACGGTCGGGACCATTCGCCCTGGTGGCCCTCGGCCCTGAGGCAGATCATGGCGGCATGGACACAGGAGCGCGTATGGACACGACCCAGCGGCAGCTGAAGGAGCTGTCGTACGGCGAGTCCCTCGAGCTGCTCGGGACCGTCCCTGTGGGGCGCATCGTGTTCAGCCTCCGGGCCCTACCCGCCGTGCGCGTCGTCAACCACGTGGTCGACGAGGGTGCGGTCATCATCCGCAGCCACGAGGGCGCGGCGATCGTGCCGGCCGTCGGTGCCGGACCGGGCGCGGTGGTCGCCTACGAGGCGGACGCGCTCGACGAGCATCGCCGGCTGGGCTGGAGCGTCGTCGTCACCGGTGTGGCTAGTCTGGTGGACGACCCGGTGGCCATCGAGCGGTACGGCGCGATCCTCCATCCCTGGGTCCTCGGCCGGATGGACCAGGTGATCAGGATCGACCCACACCTCGTCACAGGCTTCCGCCTGGTGCCGGTGGGCGACGGGGCCTGCCTCTGACTCCTCGACCCGCCGAGGCTCTCCGACCTGGGGCCGGCCGCCTGCCGCGATCCCGACGACGCGCGCGTGCTTGGCGATGTTCGCCGACGCCGCCCGCAGCACGGCAACCGCGTGGTCGCTCACCTGTTGCTGGAGCTGGCCGAGCAGCACCCTCGCGTCCCGTTCCATGGTTACCCACTACCCGGGGACGTTGGTCCTCGCGCATGCACCCACGAGGGCTCTGGCGTCGGCCGACGCGCCGGCGTCCACTGGGACGTGGAGACTCTGGAGGAGGCGCGCGTATGCACTGGTTCGGATTCGGGCCGGCTGGCTGGATGGTCGGCATGATGGCCGTCACCATGGTGACGTTCTGGGCAGTGGCCGTCCTCGGCATCATCGCGCTCGTGCGCCACGTGCTCGGTTCCGGCTCCGCCCAGGAAACGACACCCACCGGGTCTGCTGCCGAGGCGCTCCTCGCCGCCAGGTTCGCCCGTGGCGAGATCGACGCCGCCGAGTACCAGCAGGGCCTCGACGTTCTCCGCGGCGCCGACGACCGACGCGCGGCTGGCGGGTCGTGACCGAGATCGACGCTGCTACTCCGACCGGCGCTCCCGCAGCTCCGTGGCGATGATCGCTGCCTGGGTGCGCCTTTCAATGCCGAGCTTCCTGAAGATGTTGGAGATGTAGTTCTTCACCGTCTTCTCCGCCAGGGACAGCTGTTCGCCGATCTGCCGGTTGGTCAAGCCGTGCGCGATGAGCTCGAGCACCTGGCGCTCCTGGCCGCTCAACTCGGCCAGCGGGTCCTTCTTCGACGCGCTCTCCCGCAACCGGTGGAGCAGCCGCGCGGTAGCTCGTGGGTCCAGCAGGGATTGGCCGCGCGCGACCGTCCGCACCGCGTCGACGATGCTGCTGCCGCTGACCTCCTTCAGCAGATACGCCTCGGCCCCCGCGAGCACGGCGTGCATCAGCGCGTCGTCATCGTGGTACGAGGTGAGTATCACGCACGCGAGCGCGGGCAACCGGTCCCGCAGCTCACGGCAGACGTTCACCCCATCTCCGTCCGGTAGCCGCACGTCCAGGATCGCGACGTCCGGGCGCAGCGCCGGCACCCGGGCCAGTGCCTGCGATGCCGTCGCTGCCTCGCCGACCACCGTCAGGTCCGGCTCACTGTCCACGAGGGTTCTCAACCCCCTGCCGAACCACCTCGTGATCGTCGAGCAGGAAGACCGCGACGGCTACGTCACTGTTGGTTCCTGTCATCGCCGAACAGATGGTGTTCGAGCCATCCCATGCCGATGACGCCGAGTAGCAACAGTGGGGTCATCGCCAACGTCAGCCACACCATGCGAACACCCCGTCCCGTCATATCCGCCCCGCCCCCTACCCACAGCCCGGCCGGAGAAACCGCTGCAGCAAGGATCTAGCCTGGACGCGCATGTTCGGCGATGCTCAAACGTTCAGGAGGCCCCGATGACGACCACAGCACGTGCGACGGTTCAGCACGACGACGAGCGCATCCGCGTCACGCGTTGGGACTTCGAACCGGGCACGAGCACCGGCCCGCACGTGCATCAACACGACTACATCGTCGTGCCGATCACCGACGGTCAGACCGACATCCACACCCCCGGAGGGGCGGTCACCCAGTCGCAGCTGACCGAGGGCGAGTCGTACACGCGTGCGGCCGGCGCCGAGCACGAGGCCGTCAACGCCGGCGACCGTTGGCTGGCGTTCGTGGAGATCGAGCTCAAGTAGCCCTCGACTCGCGAGTCACCGCTTCTTGCACAGGAAGACGACGTCCATCGGGTCGTCGGGCACGTCGCTGACCGACAGCACCTCGAAGCCGGCCTCGGTGAGCAGCTGTCGGGCCAGCTCCTCGCCCCAGCAGGTCCCCAGCCCTGCACCGCCGACCGCCAGCGAGACCGTCATGCAGTGCAGGGTGCTCACCGAGTAGAGGAACGGCGCCAACGGGTTGCCGATGTTGTTCTCCAGCTTGCTGGACGCCTTGGTGTCGAACACCACGAACGTACCGTCGTCGACCAGTACCCTGTGCACGGCGCGGAGCACGCCTGCCGGGTCGGCCTGGTCGTGGATCGTGTCGAAGGCAAACACCGCGTCGAACGGGGGCACGGTCGTCAGCTGTGCGACGTCGTGCACCTCGAAGTGCGCGTTCGGCAGGTCCATCCGCGCCGCTTCCTGCCTGGCCTGCTCGATCGCGTCGGTGGCGAGGTCGTAGCCGACGAAGGTGGAGGCCGGGTAGGCAGCGGCGAGCAGGTTGACGGCATGGCCGGTACCGCAGCCGATGTCCGCTACCCGGATCCCCGTGGCGAGCCGCGCCGGCAGGTCGCCGGTCAGCGGGAGCACGCCGTCGATCAGCTGCCCGTCGAAGAAGCCTCTGCTCATGCCGTCCATGACCGCGGTGAACTCCGGCCGGAAGGTCTCGTACGGCACGCCGCCGCCGTCGCGGAACGCCGCGACGATGCCGTCGAGGTTGTTGCCCAGCAGCGCGGTGGCCAGGCTCATCGGGGCCAGGTTCGTCGAACCGGCGCCCGCGAGGCCGACGGCGTGCTCCGCGGGCAGCGCGTAGGTCCCTGCCGAGGGCTCGTAGGTGAACACGCCGGCGGTGGTCAGTGCGCCGAGCCACTCGCGTACGTACCTCTCCTGCAGGCCCGCACGCTCGGCGAGCTCGGCGCTGGTGGCTGCCCCCTGAGTGGCGACCTCGAAGAGGCCTGTCCGATGGCCGACGTCGATCATCAGTGTCAGCACCGACCGGCTGTAGGTCTCGAACAGCCAGCCCCCGAACTCCTCGACCTTACCGGGATCCAGGTCGGGAACGACTTCTGTGGTCATGGCGGTCCCTCCGCGGTCAGGTTCTGGTGCCGACCCTCCAGCCTTGCTCCCGACAGCTTCGGCGCACCACTGACAGCGCCGGTACGCCACCCTGACAACGCCCGCGCCGCGTCCTGACCTATGGCTGACCAGTCTCTGGGAGGCCAATACATACCTGAACGGCGGCGAGGAGGAGGCTGACGACGCGCGGCTGCGTGGCTTCGCCACTCGCTCGACGCCGCCGCGTCGGAGTCCGACCACGTGGACCCGCCCGAGCAGCCCCACCACCGGCCGCGGGGGTGACCGGTGGGCATCACCGTCAGCGGCCTGGAGAACGTGATTCCCAACGCCGTGCAGTCCACCGGCGAGTACTTCGGCAGGTCGGGCCGCGCCTAACGGCTCTGGCGAGGACTCGTTCCTCTCCGAGGTCGCCTTCCCCGTGTACGGTCCTCGATGAGATCGAGAGGCGCAACGGCAGTCCTCCGCCCCGCTACAAGGGCAGCTGTGCGAGCCAAGCGCCGCCGACGAGTGGGCAATCCTGCTCAGGCTGCTCGAGAAGGCCGGCCAGGAGTGGTCCGAGCCGGTCGAGGTCGGCGAGAGGTGGATCGCCCCGGTCGGCCGTTCCACGTCGTCCTGCACGAGACACCGGACAACGGGCAGGGGCTGCGGTGGCGATTGTCCGGCGTTCGCCTCGGGCAGGTCTGGCGCAACGGCTGACCCGGTCAACCGGCGTACTCGTATCCCTTCTCCGGTCGGGGTTCCTGCACGGCGGAGCCCTTCTCCAGGAACCTGCCGAAGAACACCTGCAGGATCGCCGCGACGAGCAGGCCGTCGACGGCGGGGATGCTGGTCAGGCTCAGCGCGGTGTAGCTGGTGAGCGCGGAGGCTGCGGAACCGACCGCCCAGGCAACCAGGGAGAGCACCCGGACCGGCACGACGTTCGTCTCGAAACCACCGCGGTACACCGTCTTCCGCGTGACGTAGTAGTCGATGACGATGACGCCGGCCATCGGCGGGACGAAGACGCCGAGCACGGTGAGGAACGTCGTGAAGCTGTCGTAGATCCCGGCGAGCGCGAGCACGATCCCGATGACACCGGCGATCCCCGTCAGCTGCCACTTCTTCCACTTCCTGAGTACGACCACGAAGCCGAGGGCGGCGGAGTACAGGTTGTTGTCGTTCGACGTCCACTGGGCGAGCATCAGCAGCACCAGCGCCAGCGCGCCCCAGCCGAGGCGGAGCAGGATGTTCACGATGTCCGAGGTGCCGGTCTCGAGAGCCATCAACGACCCCACGGCCATGACCGTCGGGGTGACTACCGCGAACGCGAGCACGGCACCACCCACCACGTGCTTCGGCGACTTCGCGTAGCGGGACACGTCCGGGGCGATGACCGCGCCGACGACGAACGAGCTGACGACCAGCGAGATGCCGGTGCCGAGCGTGATCGCAGGGCCGCCGCCGCGCAGGGTGAGGATCTCCGTGACCGAGCTGTCCGAGAAGATGCGCCACACCGAGGCGGCCATCAACAGCAGCATCAGCGGCACCGCCACCTTGCTGAGCTTGTCCAGCGCGCGGTAGCCGACGATGGAGGTCGCGATCATCAGCAGGCCGCCGATGACGATGAACGGCCCGTCGGACCACTGCAGCCCGGTCGTCGACTCCCACGCGGTGCTCGCCGCCCGGGAGAACAGACCCAGCTGCACGGCGAACCAGCCGTACGCGCCGAGCGCCTGGAGCATGGCGATCAACAGCACCGCCCGGTTGCCGAAGGCGAACCGGCTGACCATGGCGGTCGACAGGTGGGCGCGGGCGCCGACGATCCCGGTGAGCGTGCTGATGACGGCGAGGATGATGCCACCGAGGACGCCGGCCACGGCGGCCTGCTTGATGGTCAGTCCCTGGGCGACGGTGCCCCCGGTCAGCAGCAGACCGAGGCTGATGCCTACGCCGGACCAGACCAGGCCCATGGACAGCCACGTCCTGGTCTTTTCCGGCGGCACCTCTTCGGTGCTGTAGTCCTGGAACAGCCGGTCGGCCTTCGAGGAATCCATGGTGACCTCCTTGTGTGGTGCCCCCGTGCCGGCGCCGCGAGCACCACGGCGCGCGAGCTGGCCGCGATCACGCGTCCGGGACGTGCGCGCCCGCTCTGGCGCGACGCAGGGCCTCCCGCGTGAACGACTGGACGTACTCCGCCAGCCAGCTGTCGAACTTGTCCGGGTCCGTCATGACGAGGTTGAAGTTCGCGGCATAGTCCGCTCGCGCGGACCGCAGGAACTCGTCGTCCTGGAACGCGTCGCTACCTTCCACCAACTCCATCAACCGGTGTGCGGCGTCGACCATCCGGAACGCCGCAAGGCTCGGCGTCTCCTGCAGGCTGGTCGGCGCACTGCTGACCAGATGCGTGATGATCGCGAAGACTTCCTGGTCGAGGTTCTCCGACATCAGTCGCCGCCACCCCCGTCCGCGAACCGGTTGAGGTGGTACTCCGTGCGGAACCCGCGGGCGGCCGGCGGCGGCGCCGGCGCGACGTAGCCGACGGCGACGGTGACGTCCGGCCGGATGTGGTGCGGCAGGCCGAGCAGTGCCTGCACTGCGGGCTCGGTCCAGCTGGTCACGGTGCACACGCCGAGGCCGAGGGTCTGGGCCATCAGCGCCAGGTGGGCGCAGGCGGCGCCGGCGTCGAGACGGGTGGTGACCTCCACCCCGCGGCTGCCGAGCACCTCGGCCGCCTGCACCACGTCCGTGCAGTGGACGAGCATCGCCGGCGCGTTGTTGATGAAGCCAGGCAGCACCTGCCTGGCCGTCGCCAGCACGGCCGGGTCGTCCACGACCACGATGTGCCGTACGCCGGAACGGGCCTGCTGTGCGCGCGCCGCGGCCCACGCCATCTTGTCCAGCACGTCCCGCGGAACCGGGCGGTCGTCGAACTCGCGGTGCATCCGGCGCCGACGCATCAGCGTCTCGACACCGTCGTGGCCAGCGCTGGCTGCCGTCATCGCCCTAGCCGCCCGGTCGGGTGCGCTTCTTGTCCGGCGGCGGCAGGTACGTCGTCCGGCTGGACGAGACGCCCAGCCGCGCGAGGTGCAGCAGCCACCCGATCGCCGCGCCTGTCGGGTCGAGGACGGGAACCGCCGGCCCGGACGCCGGCAACCGGTCCTGCAGCTCCGCCGCGGCACCAGACATGCCCGTGCAGCCCAGCACGATGACGTCGACCTCGCCCGCGTCGACCGCGGCGCGCGCCTGGTCGTGCAGCCGGTTCAGCATCTCGGCGCGGTCGGTGAGACCGAGCACGGGGATGTCGACCACCCGTACGGACGCGCAGCGCTCGGCGAGCCCGTGTCGCCGGATCGCCGCCCTGATGGTCGGGACGACGTTCGGCAGCACTGTCACGATCCCCACCCGGTCGCCGAGGGAGAGCGCGGTCAGCACGGACGGCTCGAAGCCGCCCACCACCGGCACGTCCACCCGCTCACGGGCCGCGGCGACCCCGGGGTCGGCGAAACAGCTCACGAACACGCCGTCGGTGCCGTCAGCGGCGGCCGCCTCGATCTGCTCCAGGATGGGCGGCGAGCAGAGCACCTCGTCGTACTCGGACTCGATGGACTCGACGCCGTACTCCACCGAGCGCACCTCGAGCTCGACGTCGGGTGGGATCCAGGCGGCGGCTTCCTTCTCCACCTCGGCATGGAAGCCCTCACCGAGAATCGGGCAGATCGCCGTGAGTCGCACAGGCCCCTCCTCGCGTCGGGAGTTGTTGCGGAGACATTAGGGTCCAATCGCGAAATGGACAATGTGCAGGTTGCCCAGTTGCCCTCCCTCGAGTGGTCACATTGCTGCGTGACATCCATACGGGCTCTTCCTAGGGTCGGCAGTGCCGTCACACCGGACCGGATGCGAAGGGGCGCCGATGCGCATAGGTATCGACGTCGGAGGCACCAACACCGACGCCGTCTACATGGACGGGAACCAGGTGGTCGCCACCACGAAAACGGCCACCACCGAGGACGTGACCAGCGGTATCGTCGCCGCCCTGCGCGAGCTCGACCGATCCGCCGCCGTGGACATGAGCCAGGTCAAGGCGGTGATGATCGGCACGACGCACTTCACCAACGCTCTGGTCGAGGCACGCCGGCTGGCGCCGACCGCGGCCATCAGGCTCGGCCTGCCCGCGACCGCCGCGCTGCCCCCGTTCACCGACTGGCCGGAGCACCTGGTCACCGCGATGTCCGGCAGGCACTACCTCTGCCACGGCGGCGTCGAGTTCGACGGGCGCGCCATCTCGCCGCTCGACGAGGACGAGATCCGGGAGGTCGCCAGGGACCTCAAGTCGGGCGGCGCCCGCAGCGTCGCGATCTCGTCGGTCTTCTCCCCCGTCTCCGCCGACGACGAGATCCGGGCCGCGGAGATCGTCCAGTCCGAGCTGCCCGACGTGATGGTCAGCCTCTCCCACGAGGTCGGCCGGATCGGGCTGCTGGAGCGGGAGAACGCGACCATCATCAACGCCGCGCTGCGCGAGCTCGCGCCGACCATCCTGGACAGCCTGGCGGAGACCGTGCGCGCGGCAGGGATACCAGGGCGGCTGTACCTGTCGCAGAACGACGGCACGCTGATGGACGTCGACTTCGCCCGCCGCTACCCGGTCGCCACGTTCGCGTCCGGACCGACCAACTCGATGCGCGGCGCGGCGTTCCTCTCCGGACTCGCCGACTGCGCGGTCGTGGACGTGGGCGGTACGACCGCGGACGTCGGCATCCTGGTGAAGAACTTCCCCAGGGAGGCCGGCACCGAGGTGAACGTCGCGGGCATCCGCACCAACTTCCGGATGCCGGACGTGATCAGCATCGGCCTCGGCGGCGGCAGCATCGTCCGCCAGGACGGCAACGCGCTGACCATCGGCCCGGACTCGGTGGGCTACCGGCTGCAGGAGAAGGCGCTGGTCTTCGGCGGCGACACGTTGACCACGACCGACGTGGCCGTCGCCGCGGGGCTCGTGGACGTCGGCGACCGCACCAGGGTCGGTCACCTGTCCGCGGAGCTGCTGGCCGAGACCATCGCGACCGCCACCCGGATGGCCAGCGACGTGGTCGACCGGATGCGAACGTCCGAGGACCCGATCCCCGTGGTGGCCGTCGGCGGCGGGAGCTTCCTCGTGCCGGACGAGTTCGACGTCGCGAGCCAGGTGCACCGCCCGGAGCACTACGCGGTAGCGAACGCGATCGGTGCGGCCATCGCCCAGGTCGGCGGCGAGGTGGACCGGGTGTTCCCGGTCGAGCCCGGCCAGCGCGGCGAGGTCGTCGCGCAGGCGAAGGAGGAGGCGCGCGAACGCGCCGTCGCCGCGGGCGCCGACCCGAGCACGGTGGACATCATCGACGTGGACGAGGTGCCGATCGCGTACCTACCCGGCAACGCGACCCGGATCCGCGTCAAGGCCGTCGGCGACCTGGTGCTCGGAGGCTGAGCGAATGAGCGAACTCAGCGGAGAGGACCTGACCGACCTCGCGTTCGGTGCGGCAGTGCTCGGCACCGGGGGCGGCGGCGACCCGTACATCGGCCGGCTGCTCGCGCAGCAGGCGGTCAGCGAGTACGGCCCGGTCGAGCTGGTCGGGCTCGACCAGGTGGGTGACGACGCGCTCGTCCTGCCGGTGGCCATGATGGGCGCGCCGACGGTGATGGTGGAGAAGATCCCCGGCCGCGACGACCTGCAGACGGTCGTGCGGATGGTGGAGGCGCGGCTTGGCCGGAACGCCACCCACCTGCTCCCGATCGAGGCCGGCGGCATCAACTCGATGATCCCGGTGGCCGCGGCCGCCCAGATGCGGCTGCCGCTTGTCGACGCCGACGGGATGGGCCGTGCGTTCCCCGAGCTGCAGATGGTGCTGCCCACCATCGGCGGTGTCTCCGCGACGCCCATGGCGCTCGCCGACGACAAGGGCAACAGCGCGGTGCTCGACACCGTCGACAACGTCTGGACGGAACGGCTCGCCCGCAACATCACCATCGAGATGGGCTGCTCCAGCGTGCTGTCGAACTACCCGCTCGACGGCAAGCTCGCGCGGGACTACCTGGTCGGCGGCAGCTTGTCGCTGTGCCGTGAGGTAGGCGCGAGCGTGCGCGCGGCGCGGGAGCACCACCACGACCCGGTCGACGCCGCCCTGCGCGTGGTGGACGGCACGCGGCTGTTCACCGGCAAGGTGGTCGACGTGTCGCGCCGCACGACCGGCGGCTTCGCCCGCGGCAGCGCCACCCTCACCGGCACCGGCAGGTACGAGGGCAGCACGCTCGAGCTGCAGTTCCAGAACGAGCACCTGGTCGCGACCGTGGACGGCGTCGCCCGCGCCGTCGTGCCCGACCTGATCTGCCTGTTCGAGTCCGAGTCCGCCACCCCCGTCACGACGGAGGGCCTCAGGTACGGCCTGCGCGTCATCGTCGGCGCCGCCCCGTGCGACCCGCGGTGGAAGTCCCCCGCGGGACTCGCCCTCGTCGGCCCGTCCGCGTTCGGGCTGGACGTCGAGTACCGGTCGATCGCCGTGGCGGAGAACGCATGAGCTGGACGCTGACCGCCGCCGACCTGCCCGACCTCGCCCGCGGCGCGACGTTGCTCGGCACCGGCGGCGGCGGCGACCCGTACATCGGCCGGCTGCTGGTGGCGAGCGCGCTCGGCGACGGGGACGGCATCACCATGCTCGACCCGGACGAGGTCGACGACGACGCCCTGGTCATCCCGACGGCCATGATGGGCGCGCCGACCATCATGCTGGAGAAGATCTCGCACGGCAGGGAACCCGTGCTCGCGCTGCGCACGCTGGAGGACCGGCTCGGCGAGAAGGCCGAGGCGACCATGCCGATCGAGTGCGGCGGCATCAACTCGATGATGCCGCTGTTCACCGCCGCCATGACCGGGCTGCCGTGCGTGGACGCGGACGGCATGGGCCGGGCGTTCCCCGAGCTGCAGATGGAGACGTTCTACGTGTACGGCGTCTCCAGCTGCCCGATGTCCATCGCCGCCGCCGACGGTTCCACCATCGTCATCGACACCGGCATGAACGCCCACCAGATGGAGTGGCTCTCCCGCGGCGTCACCGTACGGCTAGGCGGCGCGTCGCACATCGCCGAGTACCCGATGCGCGGCACGGAGATCAAACGCACCGCCATCCCGCGCACGATCAGCCTCGGCCTGCGGCTCGGCCGGTGCCTGCGGCTCGCCCGCGAGCAGCACCGCAACCCGTTCGAGGCGCTACGCCTGGAGCTGAGCGACACCCTCTACTCGCACGGCATGGAGCTGTTCCGCGGCAAGATCACCGACGTCGCCAGGCGCACGGAGGGCGGCTTCGTCCGCGGCGAGGTCACCATCCGCGGGTTCGAGGACGATGACGTCTGCGAGATCTCGTTCCAGAACGAGAACCTCGTCTGCCGGGTGAACGGCACCACCAGGGCGTTGGTCCCAGACCTGGTCTCCGTGCTGGACAGCGAGACCGGCGAGCCGATCACCACGGAGGGGCTCAGGTTCGGCCAGCGCGTGGTCGTCTTCGGCATCTCCACCCCGGCGAGCATGCGCACACCGGAAGCCTTGCGTATCTTCGGACCGCAAGCGTTCGGTCTAGCGGAGGAGTTCGTCCCTGTCGAGCAACGCAACCCCGTCCCCTTTCCGGATCCGGCGTGACGACGTCGAGGTCCTCGGGCAGGGCGTCCGCGTCTACGGCTCGGGAGGTGGCGGCGACCCAGGCATAGCCTGCGCCAGCCTCGCCCGGCTGCTGACCGCCGACGCGGAGGTGCAGGTGGTGCCGCCCGCGAGCCTGGCGGCGGACGCGCGTGTCGTGCCGTTCGGGTTCGTCGGGGCGACGAGCCTGCTCTCCGAGCGGCCACCGTCAGGCGCCGAGCTGCTGGACATCTGGTCCGGGATCGACGCCGTCCCCGACGCCCTCGTCCCGATGGAGATCGGCGGGTTCAACGGCGTGGCCGCCGTGTGGGCGGCCGCGGCACTCGGGGTGCCGCTCGTCGACGCGGACCTGATGGGCCGGGCGCTGCCCGAGCTCCAGCAGCTGCTCCCGGTGGCGCACGGGTGGACGCCGTGCCCGGCCGTCGTCGGAGACGTGCACGGCCGGCAGCTGGTGCTCGACCGGATGACACCGGCGATGCTGGAGATGATCGTGCGGGCCGCACTCACCCCGATGGGCGGGTGGGCAGTGCTCGCCTGCCAGCCGCTCACCACCGAGCTGGTCACCGGCGCGTGCCACCCCGGCTCGGTCACCCGCGCCCTGGCGTTCGGCCGCGACGTGCACCGGCTGCGCGACGGTGCGCCGATCGACCAGCTCCCCGCGCTCGACGGGATGCCACTCGGCGAGGGCAGGGTCGTCGAGATCACCCGAGGCGCACCACGTACCGGCAGGAGGATGCCCGTGACCACGGTCGTCGTCGACCTCAGCGACCCGCCTGGCGGGGTGCTGCGGCTGGAGGCGGAGAGCGAGTGGCTCGCCGCCGTCGTGGACGGAGAGCCAGCGGCGACCGTCCCCGAGCTGATCCTCGTCTGGGACGTGGACTCCCGCGAGGTGCTCGCGGTGGAGACGTTGCGGCGCGGCCGCAACGTCCGGGTGACCGCTCTCCCCGGTGCCGTCGGGTGGTGGCACCCGGACGCGTTGGGCTACGTCGAGCCGGCGGCGTTCGCGCTGGACATCCCCGCCTGCCGCACGACCGTGCCGGCGGAGTGACCGTGGCGCCGCAACGTCCCCTGGTAGAGCACGCGGACCTGCTCGCCGGCCTGCCCGGCCTCGAGGACCTGCACCTGGTCAGCCGTACACCCGGGGGCACGCCGGTCACGAGCGTCCGGCTGGTCGACATCGCCGCCGAGGCGGTGGGCGACCGGGAGCTGCTCGTCTGCGTGTCCGGGGACGTGTCGAGCTGGCGGCTGGACGCGCTGATCCGCCGGGCGGCCCTCGCCGGGGCCGCGGGCATCGTGCTGCCCAAGTCCACGCCGGGTCCGACGGTGGCGAGCCTGCACATCGCCGACCGGCTGCGGCTCCCGCTGCTCGTCACGCCGCCGCACCGCATCCTCGAGGTGGTCACCACGCTGCAGCGGCTGGTGGCGGCGCCCGAGATCGAGCGCGCCGAGCGGGTGCTCAGGTGCGCACACCGGTGGCGGGACGGGTCGGCGACCCCGGAGGGCGTCCTGGCCGACCTGGAACGCGAGCTCGGCACCCGGCCGACCCTCGGCGACCGGGCGCAGGTCGGCGAGTCGGCGCCGGAGCTGCGCACCGACCTGGAGGTGGCGCAGACTCATCGCCGGCCGGGCGGCGCGGTCGTCGTGTCGTGCCCGATCCCCGGGCCGAGCCGGCAGTGGCTGCTCATCCAGCTGGGCCGTCCGCCGGACGTGCTCGTCGACCAGGCGGTCGCGCTCGCCCAGCTGGCGGTGTTGTACCTGCGCGGCTGGTTCCTCGTCCGGCGGTGGGAGCTGGAGCAGGACCACCACCAGCAGAGCAGGCTGCTGGCCGAGCTGCTGGACGAGCACGGCGCGGCCACGTCCGCGATCCGCCGGCGCGCCGCGGAGATGGGCTGGCGGCTCGACGGCTGGCACGTCGGCCTGTACTTCGCCGCCGCCACGGAGCTGACCGAGGCCGACCGGGACCGGCTGGTGGCGGCGCTGCGCGGCGTCGACATCCCGACCGTCGTCGTCCGGTGGGGAGACTCCTGGGCCGGCTGGCTCACCAGCGACTACGCGCCGGTGCCCGACTTCCTGCACCGGCTGCTCACCCGGCTGCGCCGGTGCGTACGGGCCGCAGGTGACGACACGCCGCTGCGGATCGGGGTGGGCAGCGCCCGCGAGGGACCGGTGGGTCTGGTCGAGTCGCTCGAGGAGGCCCGGGAGGTCGCCCGCGGGGTGGACGTCAGGTCGGGTGGTGTCGCGGCCACCGACGCACTTGGCATCCACCGGCTGGTCGGCGAGCTGCTCGGCTCGTCCACCGCCCGGGCGTTCGCCCAGTCGGCGCTGGCCCCGCTGGCCGCGGACGCGACGCTGCTCGACACGCTCGCGACGTACCTGGACAGCGGCAACTCGGTCACCACGACGGCGGACCGCCTGGGCGTGCACCGCAACACGGTCAACGCCAGGCTCGGCCGGGTCACCCGCACGCTGTCCGTAGACCTCGCCGACCCGGACGTCCGGCTCGCGTTCCAGCTCGCCTGCCGCGCGCTCGACGTACCCGGCTGGTGACTCGACGGCTACTCCAGCGCACCGCTGGGCACCAGGCAGTGCCCGTCGACCTCGCCCGAACACGCAGCGGGAGCGGCGCCGCCACGATCCTGGTGCTGTGCGAAACGCGTCTCGTGGCCACAGGGGTCGGCAGATAATCCTCGCGTGGAGCCGCGACGTGGTGGCACACCGCGCGGTGTGCTCCCGAGGCGTTGGGAGTCGCCATGACCAGGTCCACGCGCTCGTTCTCCGTATCGGCTACCGCAGCACTCGGCGCACTCGCCTGCGCGGCCGCAGTGCTCGTCGGTCTCGCGACCCCGGCGGCGGCTGCTGCCTGCCCACCGAGCGACCCGGCGACCGGAAACGCACTGGCAGGCGACTTCAACGGTGACGGGCACGCCGACGCGGTCGTCGGCGAACCCGGCCGCGGCGGCTCGTCCGGCGGCGTGCACGTGCTGTACGGCACCGCCGACGGGCTCACCGCGGACGCGGTCGGCAGCGCGCCGGACGACCAGGTGTTCACGCAGGACACCGCCGGCGTCCTCGACACGGCCGAGAACGGTGACGCGTTCGGCGCCGCGGTCGCCGTCGGCGACTTCAACGGCGACCTCTGCGCCGACGCCGCGATCGGGGCGCCCGGGGAGAACGACGGCTCCGGCGCCGTCACGATCCTCTACGGCTCGCTCGGGTCTGGCCTGACGGCTGCCGGGAACGTCTTCCTCAGCCAGGCCGGGGACGCCCTGCCCGGCGAGTCGGAGTCCGGTGACCGGTTCGGCGCCACACTGGCGGCCGGCAGCTTCAACGGCACCAGCGACGACATCACCGACCTCGCCGTCGGCGGCCCGGGCGAAGCCATCGGCGGCGGCCACGACGACGGCGCGGTCTGGCTGCTCTACGGCGACACCGCGGGCCTGGACCAGGGCACCGACGCCAAGGCCCTGCACCAAGGGATACCGGGGGTGCCCGGGGTGCCGGAGAGCGGTGACCGGTTCGGCGCCGCGCTGGCGTTCGGCTTCTTCCGCGGCGACTGCCTGGCGGTCGGGGTGCCAGGCGAGAACGGCTCCGCGGGCATGGTCGAGGTGTTCGCGGGCGACGGGATCGCCGGCGGGATCCGGGCGTTCTCACAGAACACGCCCCGCGTCCCCGGGGTCCCGGAGGCCGGTGACCAGTTCGGCGCCGCGCTCGCGGCCGGCGACACGACCGGTTTCGGCTACGACGACCTGGCCGTCGGGGTGCCGGGCGAGAACGGCGAGCGTGGCGCGGTGAACCTGCTGCAGAGCTCGGAGTCCGGGCTCAACACGGAGTTCAGCGACGACCCGTTGGCCATCTCCCAGGCGACACCCGGGGTCAACGGTGCCGCAAGGCCAGGCGACGAGTTCGGCGCCGCCCTACAGATGGGTCGCCTCGACGGCGGCATCCCGCTCGACCTCGCGGTCGGCGTGCCAGGTGACGGCATCGGCTTCGGCGGCAACGTCGGCGCGGTCAACGTCCTGTTCGGCGCCACCGACGGCCTCGGTCCCGACGGCGACGTCAGGTTCCACCAGGACGTCGCCGGCATCGGCGGTGCCGCAGAGGTCGGCGACCGGTTCGGCATCTCGCTGAGCGCGCTGCCGGTGCAGAACGGCGGCATCGACAACCTGCTGATCGGCGTCCCGTTCGAAGACGGCGGCAGCCTGTCGAACACCGGCCTGTTCCACGTACTGGCAACCAACGAGTTCGGCCCCAACCCGTCCGGCAGCCAGACCTGGAGCGCAGCGTCCCCCGGCGTAAAGGGCGCCCTGATCCCAACCGGACGACTGGCCCGCGACCTGGACTGACCCGCACGCCCGGCTGGGCCGGTGACCATCAGCCCAGCCGGCGCGGCAGCTCGACCGGCTCCGCGATCACGTCGACGAGGGCGCCGTTGCGCAACACCGTCAGCGGCAGCGGCCGACCGATCGCGTCGGCGAACATCAGGCGCGCCAGGCCCTGCGCGTCCTCCACCGGCTGCCTCCCGGCGGTGAGGATCAGGTCGCCGGCGTGCAGGCCGGCGCGCTCGGCCGGGCTGGTCCTGGCCACCTCGACGATGCGCAGACCGCTGCGCTGGCCGTACCTCTCCGCGAGCGCCCGCGGCAGCGGCGCTGGGGTGCTGACAAGCCCGAGGTACGCGCGGCGCACCCGCCCGTCGCGTAGCAACGCGGTCGTCACCCTTCTTGTGGTCGCGTTCACCGGGACCGCGAGGCCGACGCCGAGGCCGGCCACCGCGGTGTTGATCCCCACCACCTCGCCGCTCGACGTGGCCAGTGCACCGCCCGAGCTGCCCGGGTTGAGCGCCGCGTCGGTCTGGATGACGTCCTCCACCACCCGCGCCACCGCCCCGTCGTGGGTGGGCAACGACCGGCCGAGCGCGCTGACGACTCCCGCCGTCACCGACCCGGCTAGCCCGAGCGGGTTGCCGATGGCGACCACCAACTGCCCCACCACCAGCCGGTCCGCATCGCCGAGCACCACGGGCGCCGGCGTCGCGCCGCTCGCCCGGATGACGGCGAGGTCGGAGAGCGGGTCGGCGCCGACGACGGTGAACGGCATGCTCGTGCCGTCGTCGAACGCGACCTGCCCGCCGTCCGCGCCGCCGACGACGTGCGCGTTGGTGAGCAGGAAGCCGTCCGCGGTGAACACCACCGCGGACCCCGCACCCTCGCCGCGCCGGCCGCTGCGGGTGCGGTGCTCCACGCGCACGCTCGCCACCCGCGGCGTCAGGTCTGCGATACCCGACACGATCCGCGAGTACGCGTCAAGCGCGTCGTCCTCGCCCATGCCAGTGACAACGTCCGACGCGCCTGTCGTCGTCCCCCGTTCGCTACCAGCGAGCGTCGCGTGCGCCGAACACGACCCGGTACGCGGCAGCAGCGGCCAGCTCGCCGTCGCGCGCGAGGACCGCGTCCAGCACCGCGCGATGCAGCGGCAGGGTCGCGTCGGGAGCTCCCGGCTTGGCGGACAACGTGGTGAAGCTGTCGCGCAGCGACACCTCGATGGCCTGCTCGAGCGACCCGAACAGGTCGTTGTCCGCGGCACGGAGCAACGTGCGGTGGAACGCCACGTCCGCCTCGTTGAAGGTCGGCATGTCGCCGCTTTCCGCCGCACTCTCCATGGTGGCGTACGTACGGCGCAGCTCGTCCAGCTCGGCGTCGGTAGCCCGGTCCGCGGCCAGCCTGGCGGCCTCCGGCTCGACCGCATGCCGCAGCTCGGTCAGGTTCCGCAGCAGCCGTTGTTCGTCCGCCTCGCGCTGCCAGCGCAGCACGTCGCGGTCCAGGAAGTTCCACGCGTCGCGTGGGCGCACCCTGGTGCCGGTGCGTGGGCGCACCTCGAGCAGCCCCTTGGCGACGAGCGCCTTCACCGCCTCGCGCAGCGCACCGCGACTCACGCCGAGCTGGCCGGCGAGCACCGCCTCGGTGGGGAGCGCCACGCCGGGCGTCACCTCACCGGCGAGGATGCGCAGACCGAGCTGGTCGACGACGTGCGCGTGCGTCGTGTGCGGTCGCACGGCCAGGAACGGCGTCTCGTTCACGCCACCCATTAGACCAACTGCCGGTACGCCGCCAGCCGCACGCCGCGGTCGATGCATGGCGAACCATTGATCGAATGATACGATCAATCGACCTTTGGTGGTACGGCAGGAACACCGGAAGGAACGCAATGGCGCGACCCAACCTCGTCGTCTTCGTCAGCGACGACCAGGGTTACGAGGACCTGTCCTGCATGGGCTCGACGGACGTGCGGACGCCGCACCTGGACGCGCTCGCCGCCTCCGGCGCCCTGCTCACCGACTGGTACGCGAACTCCCCCGTCTGCACTCCCTCACGGGCCAGCCTGCTCACCGGCAGGTACCCGGGCAACGCGGGCGTACGCAGCATCCTGTCCGGGTTCCGCACCACGCCCGGCCTGCGGACCGAGGTGCCGACACTGTCCAGCGTGCTGCGGGCGGCTGGCTACCGCACCGGGTGGTTCGGCAAGTGGCACCTGGGCGCCGCGCCCGGCTTCCGCCCGCAGGACCACGGGTTCGAGGACACGTTCGGTTTCCACGCCGGCTCGGTGGACTACTACTCGCACATCTACTACGGCGGGGACAAGCGCGAGATCGTCGTCAACGGCAGGCGCACCCGGGGCACACCGGTCCACGACCTGTGGCGCGGCGGCGAGGAGGTCTACCGCGACGGGCGGTACCTGACCGAGCTCATCGGCGACCACACCGTCGACTTCGTGCGCGCCTGCACCTCCGACGACCGGCCGTTCCTCCTCTACGTCCCGTTCAACGCACCGCACTACCCGATGCATGCACCGCAGCTCTACAAGGACCGCTTCCCCGACCTGCCGCCAGAGCGGCAGATCATGACGGCGATGATCAGCGCGATGGACGACGCCGTCGGGCGCGTCCTCGCCGAGCTCGACCGCCAGCACGTACGCGACGACACCATGTGCCTGTTCATGTCCGACAACGGACCGTCCCGCGAGGTGCGCAACTGGCTCGACGGCAGCCAGCAGCCGTACTACGGCGGCTCGGCGGGAACGCTGAAGGGGCACAAGTTCAGCCTGTTCGAGGGCGGCATCAGGGTGCCAGGCATCGTCTCCTGGCCGGGCCGGATCCCCGCCGGCCAGGTGGTGTCGGAACCCGCGGCGGCGATCGACCTGTACCCCACGTTCCTGAACGCGGCCGGGATCGAACCGCCGGACGGCCACGTCGATGGCGTGGACATTATGGGCATGCTCACCGCAGGCGAGCCGTCGCCGCACGATGCGCTGATGTGGGAGCAGGGCGACCAGACCGCCGTACGTCGCGGCCGGTGGAAGCTCGTCCTCAACGGCCGCCTGGTCGAGCGCGAGGAGCCGCAGGACGAGGTGTTCCTCGCCGACCTCACCGCCGACAACGGCGAACGGGTCAACCTGGCGCACAGCCACCCGGAGACCGTCGACGAGCTACGGCACCTCGCCGAGACGTGGCGCGACGGGATCGAGGAGAGGTGGCGCTCGCACTGGTTGCCGCGCATCCCGGACTACGCCACCCACGTGCAGCCCGCGTTCATGGAATGAGGTGCACCTCATGAACACCGAGAACGACGCCCTCCTCGGCACCGACGAGCGACCACGCGGGTTCCGCGAGGTGCTCCGCAGGAACGTCAGGTGGCAACTCCCTCCGGTGCTCCTGATCGGCGCGATAATCGCCTGGATCGACCGGTCTAACCTCGGCGTCGCCGCCCCGTTCCTGCAGGACGACCTCGGCATCTCGCCGTCCACCATGGGCGTGATCCTCGGCTCGTACGCCTTCGTGCTCATCTTCATGCACCCGTTCGCCGCCTGGCTCGTCGACAAGCTCGGTGACCCGCGGCTGCTGTTCTTCGGTTCGGCGATCGCGTGGTTCGTGTTCACCTCGGCCACCGCCCTCGCGCGCGGAGCGGTGTCGCTGTTCACGCTGAGGTTCCTGCTTGCGGTCGGCGAGGCGCCGCAGGCGTCCTGCGCGCTCAAGGCGACGTCGCAGTGGTTCCCGCGCAGGGAACGCGCTCTCGCGATCGGCACCTACGAGGTCGGCTCGGAGTTCGGCG
Source organism: Streptosporangiales bacterium (assembly GCA_009379825.1). NCBI lineage: Bacteria > Bacillati > Actinomycetota > Actinomycetes > Streptosporangiales > Streptosporangiales bacterium. The sequence continues at coordinate 23,914 of WHTA01000009.1, read as the reverse complement.
GTGCGATCGCCGTCCCACTCGTGACGGCGCTCATCGCCGGGCTCGGCTGGCGCGGCTCGTTCGTGGTGACCGGGCTGATGGGGCTGGTGTTCGCGTTCTTCTGGCTGTCGTTCTACCGCACTCCCCGCAAGCACGCGAAGGTGACGGTGGGCGAGCTCCAGCACATCGAGGACGGCGGCGGGCACGTCACCGACACAGCCGCACAGCGAGCCGTCCGCTGGCTCGACCTGTTTCGTTACCGCACGGTGTGGGGCCTGATCATCGTGATGTTCTGCCGCACCTCCACCATCTTCTTCTTCATCACCTGGTACCCCACGTACCTCGTCGACGAGCGCGGGTTCAGCCTGCTCGAGCTCGGGCTGTACGGCGCGATCCCCGGCCTGGTCGCGATCGCCGGCGACCTGCTCGGCGGCTGGTTCTCCGACTACCTGGTGCGTCGCGGGACGAGCCCGACGCTGGCCCGTAAGGCCCCGATCATGGCCGGCCTGCTCGCCGGCACGGTGATCGCACCTGCGGCGCTCGTCTCGAGCCCGGCCGCCGCGCTGGTACTGCTGAGCGTCGCCTCTGCCGGCGTCGCGTTCTGCACCGGCGCGCTGTACTCGCTGCCGCTCGAAGTCGCTCCCACACCGGGGAACGCCGTCTCGCTGTCCGGCCTGATGCGCGCCGGCGGGCTCGTCGGCGGTGCGGTGGTGCCGATCCTGATCGGCTTCGTGTACGAGGCCGCCGGCTCGTTCGTCCTGCCGCTGGTGCTCGTCGGCGGCATTCTCGCCGTCGTCGTCGTCGTGCTCCTCGTCGTCGTCGGCCGCGCCGAGCCACTGCCGCTGAAGGGTGCAGTCGCACTCAGCCGGCCGCAGTGAGCACGCCGGCTGCCACCACGGGGGCCAGGAACAGCAGGGGGAACGGGATGTGCGTGTAGACCCGGGCACGGACCACGGTGATCACTGCACCGACGAAGTACAGCACCAGGCCCGTTGCCGCTGCGATGCCGATCGCGGGCACCCACAGCCCGGCCACCAGCCCGACGGCGCCCAGCGCCTTCACGGTGCCCAGCCAGGCCCACCAGCTGCTCGGTACGCCGTACCGGGCGAGGTTGTCGACCACCCATGACTGCCGGGTCAGGGCGGCGTAGGCGGAGTACCCGACCCATGCCGCCACCAGGACGACGATGACCGTAACGGTGATGCTCATCTGCGTCGAACCTCTCGATGCGGGGTCGCCTCAGAACGGCGACCCTTCGCTAGGTCGACACAGCTGCGGCCGGCGATGTGACGCGTCAGCCCTCCAGCGCCGGGAGGTCGAGCCGCGCCAGCCGCTCGGGGGTCGGAGAGGACGTCGACGGCGACGATCTGCCCGTCGGTGACCGTGAAGGCCATCACGAACTGCGGCTTGCCGCGCGGAGCCACCACAGCACCCGCCGCACCGTTGACCAGCACGCGATGGACGAACGGCGCCAGGCGGCCGCCCACGAACGCCTGCGCGGACACCTGCTCACGGCCGCGCAGCACCAGGTTCAGCTGCGGCCGGGCGCTGCCGCCGTCGGAACGCAACACCACATCGGGGTGCAGCAGCGCCACCAGCGCCTCGAAGTCACCGTCGCGGGAGGCCGCGAAGAACGCGTCCACCACCTCGCGCTGCCGGCCGAGATCCGGGTCGGGCGCCGGCGCCTGGCCCTGGATGCGCTGCCGCGCGCGGCTGGCGAGCTTCCGCGCGGCCGCGGGCGAGCGGTCGATGATGGTCGCGATCTCGTCGAAGGCGACGCCGAACATGTCGTGCAGCACGAACGCCAGCCGCTCACCGGGGGTGAGCGACTCGAGTACGACGAGCAGCGCCAGGCCGACGCTGTCGGCGAGCAGCGCGGACTGCTCAGGGTCGGGGCCCGAGTCGTCGCTGACGACCGGATCAGGCACCCGTACGAACGGCTCCTCGCGGCGCTGCGTGCGGGAGCGGAGTGCGTTCAGGCACACCCGTGCGACGACGGTGGTGAGCCAGGCGCCCATGTTCTCCACCGCACTGGTGTCCGCCCGGCTCACCCGCAGCCAGGCGTCCTGGACAGCGTCATCGGCGTCCGCGGCCGACCCGAGCATCCGGAAGGCCACCGCGCGCAGGCGCGGACGGTGTTCCTCGAACCTCGCCTCGAGCCACTGCTGCTCGCTCACCCGTCACCTCCGTTCCCACGCACAGTAGACCCGGCGGAGGCACGAGATGTGACGCTCGACGGTTCAGCTGCTGCGGATGCGTTTCTCCAGGGCCTTGATCCTGGCGACGTGCGACGGGTGGCTGGCCGGCAGCGTGCCCCTGATGCCGCGGACCACGCCCCCGCCGGCGGCCAGCGAGGCCTGGAAGACCTGCGCGAGCGCCGGGCCGTACCCCAGGTCCGCCGCAACCCGGTCGGCGTACCTCTCCGCGAGGCGGCGGAACCAGGCGACCAGCAGCGGGACGGCGAACAGCGTAAGCAGCGCCGGGTGCAGCGAGTAGGCGACGTAGCCGAGGGCGCCAATGGCCACCAGGAGCTGCACGATGCCAGGGCGGCGGATCAGTCCCGGCCGGCCGAACGCGAGGCCGATCAGCCCGGTCGCCATCGACGACGACCGTGCACCAGTACGTCACCCTGATCACGAACCGACCGGGCAGCGAGTACCAGTACATCAGCAGCGTAGCCCACGCGTGCCCACCCAGATGGTGGCCGAGCTCGTGCGCCAGCACCGCCGTCAGGTGCGCCGGCGGCAGGTTCCACAGGGCCCACCGGGTGACGGCGACCGTGTGGCCGGCGGTCGCGAACGCGTTCACGGCGTCCACGTCGCTGACCCACAGCACGTACTTCCGCCCGTCGACGCCGGCGGCACGGGTCACCTCCCCCCAGGCCTGGTCCAGCCGTCTCGCCTCGTCCTCGGTCGGCCGCCGCACCCGGAAGATCACCCTGGCCAGCAGCGCCTCGGTGGGCCGGAGGAAGGTGAGCGCGCCGGAGAGCAGGAACGGCACGCACACCGCGACCACCACGTACTCGTTCCGCCCGCTGGCCGCGGCCGCCGCCAGCGCGAGCACGGCGAGACTGAACGCCAGCGCGGGCAGCCGCAGCAACAAGGTGGCCACGGTGGAGATGTGGACGCCCCTGCGCCGCCGCGCGGCCTGCGCCGCGTCGGGAGGTGGCGGGCCCGTGCTCATGGCCGGTCATTGTAGGGATTCCCGCCGACCGGGCGCGCCGGCGTCAGGTCGCCGCGACCGCGTGGAAGGCGCCCGCGCGGAACGCGTCCACGAAGCGACGGTGGTCGTCGCGGGTGCGGTCGGCGTACGGCAGCGCGAAGTCGGTGACCCACGCGGTGAACTCGGCAGCGGAGTCCGCCAGCCGCGCATGCACGAGGTCCTCCACCTGCGCCTCGACTACGATCGCCTCGGCGTCCGCGTCGGACACGCAGTGCATCTTCGCGCTCGCCCGGCCGAGATCCTCGACGAGCTGGCCGATCTCCGCCGGCTCGGTCAGCTCGTGCCACGCCAGGTCTTGCTCGTACGGCGACAGCTCGCGGACGACCAACCCGGTGCCGTCGATGTCCGTCCAGCCGAGGAACGGGTCGGCGTACGCCTGCAGCGCCCGCTGCGACAACGCCGTGCGGTGTCCGTGGTGCTGGAACGCGTCGGCGAGCCGCTCGTCGCGCACCACCCGGCTCGGGGCGGCTACGTTGCCCTCCTTCATCGACAGGATGACGTCGTTCTCGAACGCCTGGCTCCGGCCCTCGATGAGCACGCTGTACGTCGCGAGGCCGGCGCTGCCGATGCCGACACCGGACCGGCCGACGACGTCCTTCACCTGATACGCGACCTCGCTGTCCAGCCGCTTGTCCACCGGGATGGTCTCCAGGTACTTGTCGTACGCGGCCAGCACCCGGGCGCGCTCGGCGTCGTCGAGCTCGCGGACGTGCGCGGAGTGCCGGAACTCGCGCTCGAAGTCCATGACCACCGACTCGCGCTCGAGCAGGCCGATCCGGCTGGCGTGTCGCGCGGCGTGCAGTGTGTGCAGCACCGGCCCGGTGGCGCTGTCGAGGCGCAGCGCCCAGGCCCGGTCGTCCTCGGCGGCCACGTAGTACGCGACCTGGTCGAGGTAACCGTGGACGTACCGGCCGATGTGCTCCCTGATCGTCTCGTCGGGGAACGCCTTGCTCCAGCCGAGCAACGCGATGCTGGCCGCGCACCGCATCAGGTCCCAGGTGAAGTGGCCGAGGTACGCCTCGTCGAAGTCGTTCACGTCGAAGACGAGAACTCCGCGCCCGTCGAGATAGGTACCGAAGTTCTCGGCGTGCAGGTCACCGTGGATCCAGACCCGTGCGGTCTGCTCGTCCACCCACGGGTCCGCCAACCCCACGACGTCCTGGTAGAACAGGCAGGCGGCGCCGCGGTAGAACGAGAACGGATCGCCGGCCATCCGCCGGAACCGGTGCCTGAACGCCCTCGGGTCACGTTCCATCAGGGTGCCGAACGCATCCTCGAGGCAGTCGACGATCTCGTCGGTCCGCTCGCCGTCTCCCATGCCACACCAGCCCATCCACATCTCGGCTTCCCGGGCTCCACCAGCCGACCAGACCGGCCCGGTAGAATCAAGACTGCGGTCGTTTGACCTTGAGTTATCGCGACCGGTAACCGCACAGAATCAACCGCTCGGCGCATTTCTCGCCCGAGTGCCTCGACACTCCCTCTCGATTCCTGATATTCGCTCACTCAAGACCGTGCGGATTCCGGAAGAGGGCCGGACGATGTCATCGCGCCGAAGCGATCTGGAACAGGCGTACGAAGAGGCTGTGCGCGCGTCCACGCGGCTCAGCCTGATGGGTGCGCTGGGCTTCGGCGCCGCGCTTCTGATGGGGGTACTGCTCCTCACCCGTGGCAGCTTCTCGGCGGCGTTCCCCGTCGAGACGCTGCTCCTCGTCGGAGGGCTCGGTGGGGGCCTCGCGTTCACTGTGCTCGCCGTCCGGGCGTCCCGGATGGCGAGCGAGTGCAGACGCCGGATGGGTGGTCACTCGAGATGAGCGGCTACCCCCGCAGCAACCAACACGCACCGAGGAAGTGTTGGCCATGACGACCGCAGGGTGGGTATGGCTCTTCGCGGGCCTCTACTGGGCCTACTGCATCTTCTGGGGGATCAAGGGGTTCTTCTGGGCGCGCACGTCGTCGAGGTGGTCGATCGCCGACAGAGGCTTGCCGATGTGGCTGTTCCTCCTCGCCGCGACGGCCACGTCGTTCAGCGGCTGGACGTACATCGGCCACCCCGGCCTGATCGCGTTCGACGGCCTGGCGTACGCGTTCGCGTCGTTCTACGTGCTGACCATCCCGATCACCGCGACCTTCTTCGCGAAGCGACTGTGGATGCTCGGCCGGCGCTACCAGTTCGTCACGCCCGGCGACCTCTACTCGTACTACTACGGCGCCACCCGGGGCTGGGGTGAGGTCATCCGGCTGCTGATCGTGCTGATCGCGTTCCTGTTCAGCTCGTTCTACACGGCGGTGCAGCTGGTGGCGGCCGGGCAGATCTTCAACATCACCACCGGGGTCCCGGTCGTGATCGGCAGCCTGTTCCTCGCCTTCATCGTGTACTTCTACGTGGCGGCAGGCGGCCTGCGCAGCACCGCATGGGTGGACGCGATCCAGGCCGGGCTGCTGTGGGTGGGCATCGTGATCATCGGTGCCGTCGTGTTGAACCACTTCGGCGGCTGGGACGCCTTCTCCGGCCGGGTCGAAGGGCTCGCGCCGAGGTTCCTCGAAGTGCCGGGGGCATGGGACCCGTCGCACATGGGCACCGCCAAGTGGACGGGTGTGTTCCAGCTGACCTACATGATGTCGCTGATGGGGATCATGGCCTCACCAGCGTTCCACATGTGGACCTTCGCGAACAAGGATCCGCGACCGTTCCCCTGGCAGCAGGTGTTCGCGTCCACGCTGTTCATCGGCTTCGCGTTGTTCTTCTTCACGGCGATCCAGGGGCTCGGTGGCCGGCTGCTGCTCCAGGACGGCGTGGTCGACTTCGAGAGCGACTCGGGCGTCGTGCCGTCGATCATCTCCAACCTCGCCGGCGGCCCGATCGCGGGCATCGTCCTGATCGGCGCGCTGGCCGCCATGCAGTCGACCGGCGCCGCGTACATGGGCACCGGCGGCGCCATGCTCATGCGGGACATCTACGTGCGGTACCTGCGGCCGGAGGCCGGGCACGCTGAGCAGATCTGGGTGGGCCGACTGCTCGTGCTGATCATCGTGACGGTGGCGATGGTCGTGGCGTTCACCAACACGGCGGCGCTCGTCCTGCTCGGTGGCCTGGCGACGGCGTTCGGGTTCCTGCTGTACGTGCCACTGGTCGACGTGCTGTTCGTACGCAGGTTCACCGCCCCGGCGGTCGCACTCGGCCTGGCGCTCGGCATCGTGGCTGTGCTCGTCACGTTCGTGCCGTTCTTCGGGCTGGTCTACCCGCTCAACCTGCACAGCGCGGGCTGGGGCGGCATCGTCGGCTTCGGCACGGCGATCGTGGTCACCCTGCTGACGAAGAGGCGTGAGCAGCGGGTGCGCCCGGACGCACTCACCATCCGCGCGGAGATGGGCAGCTGGCTGCGCACCGTGGACGTACCGACGCCGACGCAACGCAAGTGGCGACGCGCGCTGTGGGTCGTCACCCCGCTGTGGTTCATCTTCGCCATCGGCCCCGGTGTGGTGATCGGCAACTACTTCGTCAGCTTCGCCGGCCTGCCACCGGTGTGGTCGTACCAGATCGTCTTCTGGATGCTCGGCTTCGTCATGATCTGGGCACTGGCGTTCAAGGCCGGGCTCTCGCGTGCGACCAGCCCGCAGATCGAGCGCGTGAACCGGGAGCTCAACCCCGTCGTCGCCGAGGTCGGCAGGCGCGAGCCCGCCGGCGCGGGCAGCGGTACGCCGGGCGGCGAGGGAGACTAGAGAACGGAGGTGGCGCCATGGCGCGCGAGGACAGGCTGCTCATCCTGGCGCTGGTGCTCGTCGCCGCATGGGTCGTCATCCTGGCCACCGTGCTGTGACCCAGAGGTGGGATCCGTATGCCAACCATGACCGAACCGGCACCCACGCGAACCGACCGCGAGGTGCGGGCACCCGTGCCGCCCGACGGGACGTCCGGCGGTGGTGACGACGAGCCGCGCGGCCGCGGTCTGCCGCGCGGCCTCGCCGTGGTGATCACGGCAGCACTCGCCGCGTTGCTGACCTACCTGGGGATGCTCACCCAGATCTGGGCCAACATCGCCGGCTCCCAGTTACCCGGAGCCTGACCACCCGTTTGCTTGACCGATTACAGAAACCAGCTGTGTCATGGAGGTATACCGGTACATATCGACACAGAGGGGGAACGGCCATGACGGACACCGAACCCAGGCCGACGACGACGGACGCCGGTATCCCGGTCGAGAGCGACGAGCACTCGCTCACCGTAGGCCCGGACGGGCCGATCCTGCTGCAGGACAACTACCTCATCGAGCAGATGGCGATGTTCAACCGGGAGCGCATCCCGGAGCGCCAGCCGCACGCCAAGGGCGGCGGTGCCTTCGGCAGGTTCGTCGTCACCGACGACGTCAGTGCGTACACGAGGGCCGCGGTCTTCCAGCCGGGCACCGAGACCGAGGTGCTGCTGCGGTTCTCGTCCGTCGCCGGCGAGCGCGGCAGCCCGGACACCTGGCGCGACCCGCGGGGCTTCGCCGTGAAGTTCTACACCCGCGACGGCAACTACGACATGGTTGGCAACAACACGCCGGTGTTCTTCGTCCGCGACCCGATGAAGTTCCAGCACTTCATCCGTTCGCAGAAGCGGCGTGCCGACACGAACCTGCGCGACAACGACATGCAGTGGGACTTCTGGACGCTGTCGCCCGAGTCGGCGCACCAGGTCACCTGGCTGATGGGCGACCGCGGCATCCCGAAGACGTGGCGGAACATGAACGGCTACTCCAGCCACACGTACATGTGGGTCAACGCCGCGGGCGCGAAGTTCTGGGTGAAGTACCACTTCAAGACCGACCAGGGCATCGACTTCCTCACCCAGGACGAGGCCGACCGGATGGCGGGCACGGACGGCGACTACCACACCCGCGACCTGTACCGGTCGATCGACCGCGGCGACTTCCCCAGCTGGACGCTCTACATGCAGATCATGCCGTTCGCCGAGGCGGCCGACTACCGGTTCAACCCGTTCGACCTGACGAAGGTGTGGCCGCACAGCGACTACCCGCTGGTGCGGGTGGGCACGCTGACCCTGGACCGCAACCCGACCGACTACCACACGGAGATCGAGCAGGCGGCGTTCGAGCCGAACAACCTGGTGCCCGGCATCGGACCGAGCCCGGACAAGATGCTGTTGGCCCGGCTGTTCTCGTACGCGGACGCGCACCGCGCACGCCTAGGGGCGAACTACAAGCAGATCCCCGTCAACAGCCCGAACGTGCCGGTGCACAGCTACAGCAAGGACGGCGCGATGCGGATCCACAACGTGTCGGATCCCGTCTACGCCCCGAACTCCAAGGGCGGGCCGAAGGCGGACACGGCGCGGTTCGGCGAGTCCGCGGGCTGGCACACCAGCGGGGAGATGGTGCACAAGGCGTACACGCTGCGCCGCGACGACGACGACTTCGGGCAACCGGGCACCATGGTCCGCGAGGTGATGGACGACGCGGCACGCAGCAGGCTGGTGTCCAACGTCGCCGGACATCTAAGCGACGGCGTGTCCGAACCGGTCCTGCAGCGGGCATTCGAGTACTGGCGAAGTATCGACCAGGACGTCGGTCAACGGATCGAGCAAGCGGTCAAGAACAACGTCTAGCGGGCGATGCGGCGGCGGATGGTTCGGCGTGCCCGCCTGCGGGCCCGCCGGACCAGGACCTGGGCCAGCGTCTTCGCGTCGGCTTCGCGGATCTCGCGGTGTTCGACGTTCTCCGGCTCGGCGGGGTCGGTGGCACCGCTGGCGACGATCGCGCCGAGGGCGGCCTGCACCGCGGACGCGACGGACACCGAGTTCACCCGGCCGGACTTCGCCGGCAGGTCCTCGAGGCCGGCCGGCCGGACGCCGAGTGTGTCGATGTCGCCGACGATCTGCACCCCGAACGCCTTGATCTTCTCGGCCATCTCGGCGCCGATGCCCGCCGCCTGCTCGATGGCCCAGCCCGGCGTCACGATCCGCGGTTCCTTCGGCGACGGCTGGTGTGCCGCCTTCATCTCCTGCACGACACCCATCCGGAGGAACCTGGTGTAGATCCCCTCCGGCCACTCCCGCAGCCGGAACTCCTGGTTGAGCTGGCGCACCAGCTCGATCTCGCCGGCGGTGAGCGACCGGTTGGTGCGCTCACTCTCCGGCGCCAGCACCCCGGCGGGCAGCGCGAGCATGCTCTCGAAGGTGCGGGTGAGCATCATCAGGTCGGACTCGTCCGGCACGACCACGGTGACATTGTCGATGCCGGCGGCGGCCGCCCACCGCTCGACCAACCGGTCGTGGCGGTGCCGGCGCCAGAAGCTCGGCGTCGGCGAGCGGTACGGCGGCTTCTTAAACATCCGGTTCAGCCACTGGTCGTAGCGCATCCGCAGGCCGCTCTGGACGTACTGCTGCCACTGCGACGCGACGATCTTCGTCAGTGGCCGGAGAGTCACGACGATCTGCACGCGGGAGCCGCCCAGGTCTTCGACCACCCGCCGGATCGCGTCGTCGTCGGCGTCGGCGAAGAACTCGCTGCTGACGGCGACGCGCTTGTCGCCGGCGGCGGCGATGTCGGCGGCGAACTCGGTCCACTCGGACAGCTCGGGTTGGCGCAGCGTCAGGCCCTTCCGGCCGCTCACCGCCAGCGCCGGACGCATCGCCTGCCTGGACTCGCCCGCGTAGACCACACCGTGCGCGAGCAGCTGCTCGCGCGACTGGTGGAATGCGCCCTGGAGTGTGGTCGTCCCCGTCTTGTGCGGACCGATGTGTACCAGCCGCTCACCAGGGGCAAGGACCAGATCCCGCACGTCCAACCGCCTCCTCACGTTCGTGCAAGGCATCATGTCACGACGCCGCGATCACCCCGGCTCGGCCTGCACGGAGGTCAACGGGGCACAACGGGCAGACGCCCTGGGCGCCACCGAGGTTTACCGCTTGATCCGCAGGCTCCTGCGTACGCCGCGGCGCATCCGCCGGCGCGCCCGGCTGAGCAGCACCTGCACCAGGCTCTTCGCATCGGTCTCGCGCACCGGCCGCTCGAGCAGCGGGAGCTGGGCGGCGGCGACCTCCTCCTGGACGTCTTCCTCGAACGCGTCGCTCGCACCGATCGCGCCGAGCACAGCCTGCGCCGCCGACGCGGTCGCCACCACGTTGCCCTGGTCGGTGGCGTCCTCCCCGCGGTCCGGCGGCACCGCCCCCAGCGAGTCGAGGTCGCCGACGATGCGCACGCCGGAGTTCGCGATCTTCGCGGCGGCCGCACCTCCCACGGCGGCCGCGCGCTCCAGCGCCCACCGGGGGGTCACCACCTTGGCCTCGTCCGGCCCCGGCGCGTGCTCCGCCTTCATCTTCATGATCGCGCCGTAGCGCAGGAACTTGGCGTACAGGTCCTCCGGCCAGCCGCTCGCCCGGAACTGCACGTTGAGCATGCGCACCAGCTCGACCTCGCCCGCGGTCAGCGACCGGTTGGTCCGCGCCCGCTCGGGGACCAGCGTCTGCTCGGGCAAGCCGAGCAGCGACTCGAACGTACGCACCAGCATCATCGGGTCGGACTCGTCGGCGACCACGACGGTGAGGTTCTCCGTGCCGACGGCCGCCGCCCAGCGCTCGACCAGCTGGTCGTGCGTGTGGCGCCGCCAGAACGACGGTGTCGGGCTGTTGTACGGCGGCACCTCGAACATCTGGTGCAGCCAGTCCGCGTAACCCATCCGGAGGCCGCTCTGCACGTACTGCTGCCACTGCGAGCTGACGATCTTCGTCAACGGCCGCAACGTCACCACGACATGCAGCGGGTCGTCGCCGCTCAGCGCCTCCACCACGCGGCGCGCGGCGTCGTCGTCGCCGTCCGCGAAGAACTCGCTGCTGACCACGATGCGCTTCTCCGCGGCGGCGGCGTTCACCCGGCGCACCAGCGTGTTCCAGTGCTTCGTCTGCGGCTTGTCCTCGCCCAGCGGCGCGGTGCCACCGGTGATCGCCTGCGCCGCCCGTACCGGCTGTCGGCCCGGCGGGTAGTAGACGCCCAGTTCCGCAAGCCGTTCGCGCGCCAGGTTGAATGCGCCCTGTACGGTGGTTGTGCCCGTTTTATGTGGACCGACGTGCAAGAGTCGAGTGCCGTCGTCCAAGGTCAGGTCTTGCACCGCCGCCCAATCTCTCTCCTCGACCTCGGCGCCCGACTGTAGTCGCCATCACACCGACGAAGGTCAGCGGGTAAGAACAGCAGCGCCGTAAGCTTCTGCAACCGGCGGCCAGTACTGCGTCGGTCGCCCGAGGACCGTACAAGGCTGGCACGCCAGCCGTCCACCGCCACGCTACCTTGTTTTGAAACTCCCTTGACCTGACGTGTCCGCTTCGCCGGGTGCGTCACAACTCGGACACCCACCGCCCTCCTGCGGAAACCGGCGTGTGCCCTGCTCACCGGCTGACTACCGTGAACAACGTACCGGACGCATAACGTGACGAGGAGCACAGCTTTGTACGGCACGGTGACGGCGGTCAGCCGTAGTGGCGGGCATACCTTCAGCAAGACCAACCAGCCGAGCATCGAGCTGCGCGCCGGGCTCGGGGTGGTCGGCGACGCGCATCACGGCGCGACCGTAAAACACCGGTCAAGGGTGGCCAGGGACCCCAGCCAGCCCAACCTGCGGCAGGTGCACCTGATCCACGGCGAGCTGCACGACGAGCTGGTCGCCCTCGGCTTCCACGTGGCGGCCGGCACCATGGGTGAGAACGTGACGACCAGGGGCATCGACCTGCTCGGGCTACCCACCGGCACCCGGCTGCAGCTCGGCGCGACCGCGACGGTCGAGATCACCGGCCTGCGCAACCCGTGCACACAGCTCGACGACTACCAGCACGGTCTGATGAAGGCCGTGCTGGGCCGCGCCGCCGACGGCACCGTCATCCGCAAGGCCGGCATCATGAGCGTCGTACTCGCCGACGGCGAGGTACGCGCCGGCGACCCGGTGCAGGTCACGCTGCCGCCACCACCGCACCACCCGCTGGAACGCGTCTAGCTGCGGCGCGCTGCCGCCTGGGCGCGGCGCCACACCTTGCGGTAGGCGTCCAGGCCGTCCGCCCACAGGCCCGCCGCGGGGCCGGCGCTGATCGCCACCCGTTCTGGCACGGTGCCCCAGACCGACACGCCGGCTTCCGACCACTCGGCGAGGGCGTCCTGGTAGCTGCGGGTGAACGTGCGCGCGGAGCAGATGACCAGCCCGACCGGGGTGCCTTCGGGGACCATGCCGAGCACGGCCTCCACTCGCGGCGTCTCTACCGCGCCGACCCTGGTCGGCAGGATGACCACGTCCGCACGTTCGAGCGCCTTGGCCAGCAGCCGTTCGTTGCCAGGCGGCGTGTCGACGACGGCGACCCCGTCCACGTCGACACGTCCCAACGCCTTGGTGAGAAGGCGGTCGGTCGGCGCCTCGACGACCTCGACCTTCTCCAGCCGTTCGTCCACCGCCTGCTCGACCCACTCCGCGGCGCTTGCTTGCGGGTCGGCGTCGACCAGGGTCGCCACTCGCCGGCTCGAGGCCAGTGCAGCCAGGTAGACGGACGTCGTGGTCTTGCCTACTCCGCCCTTGAGTGCAGCCGTAACGACGATCATGGGTTCGACGGTAGCGTGTCGACCGCCGCGAGTACCACGGTCAGAGCATCCGGAAATCGGCGAAATCGAAGCCGGGCGACACCACACACGAGACGAGCACCTCGGCGTCGGCGGCCGGCCGGGCCGCCTGCCAGACCCCGGCGGGCACGAGCGCCTGCGGCTGCCCACCGGTCTCGACCGGGCCGACCACCAGCTCCGCCACCTCGGTCGACGGCTCCGACCCGCTGCCGCCGAGCAGCAGCCGCAGGTCACCGCCGCCGTGCCACATCCACAGCTCGGCGGACCGCACCTGGTGCCAGCGGGACTCCTCGCCGGGCCCCAGCGCGAAGTAAATGGCCGTTGCCGACGCCCGGGTGCCCTGGTAGCCGGAGGGCTCCACGGTCACCGGGGACCGCCAGGTCTCCCTGAACCAGCCGCCCTCCGGGTGCGGCTGGAGCTCCAGCAGCTCCGCGAACCGGGGGCGAGTGTTCTGCTGTGCCATCGGCTCAGCGTAGGCCGTGTCCGGCTCCGGCCGTCGGCTACGCCCAGATAACAGCTGACCACCTGGTGCTGACACGCCTAGTCAGCAAGGCGCATACTGAACCTTGATGAACACTTCATACGCCGGCACCCGGCGCGTTCTCGCAGGAAGCCCGTTCAACACTCCTCAGGTCGACGTAGGTCCCGGGGAGGCCTTCGCGATCGACGATCGCGTCACCCATGACCGCTTCGGTCTCGGCAAGGTGGTCAACGTCGAAGGGCAGGCCGCAGTGCATGCCGACTTCGGCCACGGCATCGTACGCCGCATTACGCTGCCGAGCTCGAAACTGACGAAACTCTAGACAGCCTCGGTACGCAGCTCGTCGAGCCGCTTGCTCGACGCGGGCGGCGCGGGGTCGACCTCGACGAGCTTGTCTTTGCTGCGCTCTCCGGCGACCAGCCGGACGGCGGCGGGACGGACGCCGAACTCGGCCGCGATCGCGCGCCGTACCGCCTCGTTGGCCTTGCCTTCGACCGCGCGGGCGGTCACGGCGACGATCACGGCGGGGCCGTAGCGGCTGTCGCGTTGCCCGCCCACGGCCGTGCGGCGGGCGCCGGCCTGCACCCGTACCGGGAACCGCAGCGTGCTCACGGCGTGGCCGCCCCGACGGCCGCACGGCCGCGGCCGTGCCAGGCGGCGAGGAGGAACAGTACGCCGCCGGCGAGGAACCACGGGTCCCACAGCAGCAGGTGCCACCACGCGGCGGCCGAGTACATGGACGCCGGCGTGGCCAGCACGCCGACCGCCTGGAGGGCCCGGGCGCCAAGGTTCAGCAGCGCGTAGCCGGCGAGCACGCCGCCGGCCGCCGTACTGGCCAGCAGCAGCAACTTGCGCGGGAACCGCGCACCCCACGGGCGTACAAGGGCAAGGGCGAGCAACCCGCCCGCCGCCTTGAGCGCGCCGGTGAACCACACGAGGGCGACGAACCAGCCGCTCTCCCTGACGGACTCGATGGTGCCGCCGAACGTGCCGCTGCCCACCTCGCCGCCGGCCGCCCAGTAGAAGCTCATCGCGGCGAACGCGAACGACCACACCGCCGCCGCGTGCGCCGACCAGGTGGTCGAGCGACCGGCAAGCGGGACGTCCCCGCCGTCCGTCACCGTCCTCGACACCGTTCTCATGCCCTCAGCCTCGCGCACCGCGACCGCCGGGGTATCGGGGCGCAGCCCCCATCCGACCCTGAATGTGCCCGCGACGCCGGCCGCGTCAGGGCTCACGCAACCGCTGCGGCGACGGCTCCCACAGCTCGAGCGGGTTGTTCTCCGGGTCGCGCAGCCAGACGAACCGGCCGTACTCGTACTCCTCGACGCCGCGCTCGATCTCGATGCCAGCCTCGGCGAAGTGCTCGAGCATCCCGTCCAGGTCGTCGACCCGGAAGTTCAGCATCCAGCCGTCCCTGCCGCCGATGTCGTCGCCGTCGGCCGGCATCGGCGCCCACACCGTCGGCCCTGCCTGTTGCCACCAGTACGGGTCGCCGTCGTGGCTGGGCGGTGGCGCCACCCCGAGGTGGGTCGCGTACCAACGGACGAGCTCCTCGGGTTCGCGGGCCCGGAAGAAGAAACCACCTATGCCAGTGACGCGTGCCATGCGGTGCACCCTACGCGGTCCGCGACGCCTCGACCGGCCGCGCGCCGGTCGCGGCTGCGAGCAGCCGCTCATACTCGGCGACCGCCGTCAGGTTCTCGCCGAGGCGGGTGGTCTTGACGTCGCCATGGTAGTCGCTCGAGCCGGTGACCGCGAGCCCGAGCTCGCGCGCGAGACCACGCAGGTGCGCACGGGTGTCGGCGCTGTGGTCTGGGTGATCCACCTCGACGCCGGTCAAGCCGCCCGCGGCAAGCTCCGCGATCAGCGCGTCCGGCAGCCGGTACTCGCGCTCCTCCGGCTGCGGGTGGGCGAGCACCGCCACCCCGCCCGCGGCCCGCACCAGCTGCACGGCGCGCACCGGGTCGAGCGCGTACTTGCGTACGTACGCGCGGCCGGTTGCGCCGATCCACTCCGTGGTGAACGCGGCCGGCAGGTCGGGCACGACGCCGGCCTCCACCATGGCCGCCGCCACGTGCGGCCGGCCAACCGAGCCACCGGCGGCGAGCTCGGCCACCCGCTCCCAGCGCACCGGGGCACCCAGCTCGCCGAGCAGTTCCACCATCCGCTCGGCGCGCCGAACCCGGTCGGACCTGATCCGGTCCCTTTCGGCGGCGAACTCGGGCTCCGCCGGGTCGAACAGATAGCCGAGGAGGTGGACGCTCGTGCCCTGCCACGCGCAGGAGATCTCCGCGCCGGGCACCAGCATCAGGCCGGGTGGCAACGCGGCACCGGCCTCCTGGTAGCCGGCCACCGTGTCGTGGTCGGTCAACGCGACGACGTCCAGACCGGCGCGCGCGGCGGCCCGGACGAGCTCCGCCGGCGTGTCACCGCCGTCGGACGCCGTGCTGTGGGCATGCAGATCGATCCTGGCCATCGAACCTCGTTCAGGGACGGCGACTGGTGCGGGAAGGGGCCTAGGCCAACATAGGCGAAAGCGCGCCGAAGCCGAGTGCCCCCGTCGGTGCAGTGCGCAGATCCACCAGCATCAGGTTCTCCGCGAGCAGCGTGCCCGCCCCCTCCGGTTCGAGCACGACCCACAGCCACAGGCCGGCCGCCTCACCGACGTACACCGCACGTCCCTCGTCGCCACGTACGCACCACAGCGGCGCGTCGTGCCCGTTCGCGCGCACCTGGGCGTCCGTCGACCGCAGGCCGACGTCGCCGCCCGGGTCGACCGTGGACAGCCCGGCGTACCGCGCACCCAACCCGACCCCTGGCTCCTCGGCCACCAGCAACAGGTCGGCCGGCCCACCGAGCGGGTTCGGCCCGGAGCACGCCACGACCGTCGCGCGGCCGCCGGTCCGTTCGTCGCCGGCGTACGTAGCGCCGGCGAGCAGCCACGCGGTCGGCATCGGGCGGGGCAGCCACACCGGCACGCGGGCGGCCGCGACGACCGCGGCGAGGGTCGCCTCCTTCGGCGGGCCCGGCGGCTGCAACGGGTGCACGTGCCCGTGCTCGGGACACGTCCAGGCGCTCGACCATGGGCCCGGCGGATGGATCTGGTGCGGGCCGTGCGGGCAGGTCGGCGCCCGGTGCATGCAAAGACGGTGTCGCGTCGTCCTGCTTTCGTCAAGTAGTGCGGCGACCGTGCGAGGATGACGGCGATGCGGGTTCGATGCGTGGGCGGCGTGGTCACCGACACCGACCGGCTGCTGCTGGTCCGCCGCGGCCGGCCGCCGGGCGCCGGGCTGTGGTCACTGCCGGGGGGCCGGGTCGAACCCGGCGAGACCGACGCGGAAGCGCTGGCCCGCGAGCTCGCCGAGGAGACCGGTCTGCAGGTGGCCGTCGGCGCACTCGTCGGCACCGTGGAACGCGCCGGTCTGGACGGCACCACTTACGAGATCTACGACTACGCGTGCACGCCGACCGGTGGCCGGCTGCGTGCCGGGGACGACGCCGACGACGTCGCGTGGGTGCCGTTCGCCGAGGTGGCCGACCTCGACCTCACCGAGCAGCTGCTCCAGACGCTGCGCGACTGGCGGGTACTCGGTGAACCGACCTAGACCGAGCTGTCGGTGAGCTGCTCCCGGACGAAGACGCGCGCGTCGTGGATACGCGACTTCACCGTGCCAAGCGGGATACCGAGCTGGCCGGCGATCTCGTTGTAGTCCATCTGCACGATGTCGCGCAGCACCATCGGCTCCACCAGGTCGGCACGCTGGCCCTCCAGCTTGTCCAACGCCTCGAGCAGGTCCACCCGGGAGCCGGCGACGACACTCGTCCGCCGCGGGTCGGGGTTCTCTGCGGGCAGCTCGCTCATCTGCTCGGCGGCACGCCGCTTCAGCGAGCGGTATGTCTGGCGGGAACAGTTCGCCGTCACCGTGTACAGCCAGGTGGTGAACTTCGAGCGGCCCTCGAACCTGGTGATGTTCTGGGCGACCTTCAGCAACGTGTCCTGACAGGCTTCCTCGGCGTCCTGCTGGAACGGCAGGAACCGGGAGCACCTGCGCATCACGTCCGATTGGATCGCCTGCAGCAAGGAGTTGAGCGCCGACGCGTCACCGGCTGCGGCGCGCCTGGCGAGCGCTTCGATATCGTCGTGACCGTCCACGTGGCTCCGTCAGTCGAGGTGTGCCCTCACACCGTACAGGCGGCCGGCCACGCCGACTACGAAGCGTTGCCGACACGACAGACAAGGGCTGATGTCCACCCCTCAGCAGATTGGCAGGTACCAGATCCGGCACCGGATCGGATCTGGCGGCTTCGCCACCGTCTGGCTCGCCTACGACACGGAGCTGCTTGGGGACGTCGCGGTCAAGATCCTGGCGGAGAACTGGCTCGAACGCACCGACATCCAGGAACGGTTCCTCGAGGAGGCGCGGATCCTGCGGCGCGCCGACGCCGACGGCGTCGTGCGCGTCTACGACATCGGCAGGTTGGAGGACGGCCGGCCGTACTTCGTGATGAGCTACGCCGACCGCGGGACCCTCGCCGACGTGCTCGCGGCCGGCCAGCTGCCCGTCGGACAGGCGCTCCACTACGCGGTGGAGGCCGCTCACGGCGTGGCCGTGCTGCACGACGTCGGCGTGATCCACCGCGACATCAAGCCGTCCAACGTGCTGGTGCGCAGCGGCCGGAGCGGGGATCGGTTGGTCATCGCCGACCTGGGGCTGGCGAAAGAGTTCGCGCACGCGTCCGGGTTCACCGTGGCCGCCGGCACCCCTGGGTACATGTCGCCGGAGCAGGCGACCGTCGGTGGCGGCCTGGACCAGCGCTCTGACGTCTACTCGCTGGGCGCGCTCACCTACCAGCTGCTGACCGGCCGCAAGCCGGAATCGGCGCTGCAGGGCTCGGCGGTCGTGCCGCCGAGCCAGGTGCGGCCGGACCTGCCGCCGGCGGTCGACGCGGTCGTGATGCGCGCGATCGCCAGGGACCGGCAGGCACGCTGGCCGGACGCACGGTCGTTCGCCGACGGCCTCGGCGAGGTGCTCACCGCGCTGCCCAACGTCCCGCAACCGACCGCGAGCCAGCCGCCGCAGAGCCAGGCACCGCCGCCCGGTTACGTACAGCCGGGCTTCGCGCCGCCCACCGTCATGGGTGGCGGGCAGCCGGCGACCGCGGGGCCGCTGTCGCCGACGCCGCACCCGACGTACACCGGTGGCCGGCGCGCCGGGGCGCGGCGGCCCCTGTTCATCGCGCTCGCCGCCGGCTGCGCCGTCGTCCTCGCCGCGGTCGCCGGCCTGCTCTACTGGCAGCTGGCGCCGGTGACCATCACGTCCAAGGACGGCGCGGTGAGCGCGGACATCCCGCGCGGGTGGGACAAGGACGACCGCAGCCAGATCCTCGAGGAGTCGTACGACTACGGCCTCAGCGGCAGCTCGGCCACCAAGCTGGAGAGCGGTCGTACGGCGCTCACCGACGTCGGCATCACCATCGTGGCGTCGCGCGGCTTCGGCAACGAGGACCCGAGCGAGCTGCTGCAGTTCTCGCCGTTCCCCGACGCACCGACCGAGAACTGCGACGACGCGCTCGAGGACATGTTCCCGCCCAACGGCGAGTTCCAGGCCGGTGAGGTGTGGACGTACCCGGCGTCGTGCGGCAAGAACCACAGGTACGGCGTGGCGGCACTGACCGGGACCGACAAGAAGTACGGCGCGTACGTCTTCCTCACCGGTGACCCGGCCGAGTTCGACACCGTGCTCAACAGCATCGACATCGAACAGGCCAAACTGCCCTGAGGGTGGATGGGAGCGACCTGCCATGAACTGGAGTCACCTCGTCGAGGAGGCGACCAAGAAGGCCGGGCTGATCTGGCTGGCACTGCCCGACGCGGGCGACCGGCCCGCGTGGCACGTGTGGCACGACGGCGCCGCCTACGTCGTGACCGGCGGCCTGGAACAGCCACTGCCCGGCCTGCTCGAGCTCACCCAGGTGGCGGTCACCGTGCCGAGCAAGGACAACAGGAGCCGGCTGGTCTCCTGGCTGGCCAGGTGCGAGCGGCTCGCGCCCGGCTCGAACGACTGGAACGACGTGGTGCCGGTCCTCGTCGCCGGCCGGCTCAACCTGCCGGACACCGCCACGGCCGCGGACCGCTGGGCACGGGAGTCGGCGATCGTCCGGCTGATCCCCACCGGCGACGTCCTCGAGCAGCCGGGCGACACCCCGAGGGACTCCGGCGCCGCTCCCCCGCCGCCGACAACGGCCACCACGGTGGGCCGGCTGCCCGGCATGCTCGGCCGTCGCCGCAAGCAGTAGCACCACCGAGGTGCCGGAAATGCGCGCTGCCGGCCGGTAACCTCGTGCCATGAGCTGCCCGCGAAGGAGCTCGACGAGCGAGCCGGAGGCAGGGGCCGCGACACCCACAGCACCCGGACGGCAGGCTCGGGAGGAGGCGGTCGCGGCATGAGCGGCCCGCCGACGCGCGTGTACCTGGCCCGGCTGGCCGGGGTGCCGGTGTTCGACCCCACCGGCGACCAGGTCGGCAAGGTGCGCGACGCCGTCGCCGTGCAACGCAGCGGCAACCGGCCGCCGCGCGTACCCGGGCTGGTCGTGGAGATGCAGCCGCGCCGGCTGGTGTTCCTCCCCCTCACCAGGGTCACGAACATCGAGAGCGATGCGGTGATCTTCACCGGCATGCTGAGCATGCGCAGGTTCCAGCAGCGCTCCACGGAGACGCTCGTACTCGGCGAGCTGCTCGACCGCAAGGTCAGCTGGCCCGCGGCCGGGGGCGCGACGGTGACCGTGCTCGACCTGGCCATGGAACGCACCCGCACCCGCGACTGGGTGATCGCGAAGGTCGCCGTCCGGCGCCCGAGCAAGCGCTGGCGGCGCGGCGAGACCAGCGTGGTCGACTGGGATGCCGTCACCGGGTTCGGCGTACGCGACGCCGAGCAGGGTGCGGAGAACCTGCTCGCCACGTTCGACGAGCTGCGCCCGGCCGACCTCGCCCACGTACTGCACGACCTGCCGCCGAAACGGCGCGCCGAGGTGGCCACGGCGCTCACCGACGACCGGCTCGCGGACGTCGTCGAGGAGCTCTCCACCGAGGACCAGGTGGAGCTCGTCGACCGGCTCGACCCGGAACGCGCGGCCGACGTGATCGAGGCGATGGAGTCCGACGACGCCGCCGACCTGCTGCACGCCGTGCCCGAGCAGCGGCGCGAGCAGCTGCTGCTGCTCATGCAGCCGGAGGAGGCCGCGCCCGTACGGCGGCTGCTCAGCTACGCGGACGACTCCGCAGGCGGCATGATGACGCCCGACCCGGTGATCCTCGCGCCGGACGCGACCGTGGCGGAGGCGCTGGCGCGGATCAGGAACCCCGACCTCTCTCCCGCGCTCGGCTCCCAGGTCTACGTCTGCCGCCCGCCGACGGACACGCCGAGCGGCAAGTACCTGGGCCTGGTCTACTTCCAGCGGCTGCTGCGCGAGCCGCCGGCCGACCTGGTGTCCGGTGTGATGGACAGCGACCTGACCCCGCTGCGGCCGGAGACGCCGCTGGTCGAGGTGGCCAGCTACTTCGCCATGTACAACCTGACCGCGGCGCCGGTCATCGACGAGCACGACCACCTGCTCGGCGCGGTCACCGTCGACGACGTGGTCGACCACATGCTCCCCGCTGACTGGCGCGACCAGCACGTAGAGCAGGAGCCCGCCCATGGCGCGTGACCGACTGGCGCAACGCACCAGCCGTATCGACCAGCCGCGTAGGTACCGCCGCAGTGTGCCCAGGCTGGCCGTCGACCCCGAGCACCTCGGCAACCTGGCGGACGGGGTCGCGCGGTTCCTCGGGTCGTGGCGCTTCATCGGCTACATGACCGTTGTCATCGCCATCTGGCTGGGCTGGAACCTGGTGATGCCCGGCGCGCTGCGGTTCGACACCTACCCGTTCATCTTCCTGACGCTGGCGCTGTCGCTGCAGGCGTCCTACGCGGCACCGCTGATCCTGCTCGCGCAGAACCGGCAGGCGGACCGCGACCGGGTGCAGTACGAGCAGGACCGCACCACGACGGAGCGTAACCTTGCTGACACCGAATACCTGACGCGGGAGATCGCGGCGCTACGCATCGCCGTCGGCGAGGTCGCCACCAGGGACTTCGTCCGCGCCGAGCTGAAGAGCCTGCTCGAGGAGCTCGACCGCGAGCGGCACCGGGAGACGGAGACCGCCGGTTCGAGCTACCCTTCACACGACAAGTGAAGAACGACAGGGGAGCGCCGCCGTGAGGCGCGCTGAGAGTGTGGAGTCCGCTGGGACCGCAGACCCTCCGAACCTGATCCGGGTCATTCCGGTGTAGGGAGTCGTTTCGGGTTTTCTCGTTCTCGCCTGTGTCGTCGGTGTACGCCGACGCCGCCGGCGTGCGACGGGGAGACACCGACCCCTGTCCCTCGTCCGAGAGGGGCATGCATGAACGAGCAGTCACCGCACCGCTGGCGCACCGTAGACATCGTGGTGGCCGCGGTGGTCGCCGTCGCCTTCGGCGTCGTCTTCGTCGGCTGGAACGCACTGTGGAGCGTCACCGGTCCGGCGTTCGCCTTCTTCCCGCCCGCGCAGGCCGTCATCTACGGCATGTGGTTGCTGCCCGGGGTGCTCGGCGGGTACCTCATCCGCAAACCGGGCGCGGCGCTGTTCACCGAGCTGGTCGCCGCGTTCGTCTCCACCATCCCTGGCGGGCCGTGGAACGGCGGGCTGATCCTCGTCTGGGGCCTGTGCCAGGGCCTGCTCGCGGAGCTGGTCTACCTGGCGTTCCGCTACCGCGTCTGGCGTACCTGGGTGGTCGCGCTCGCGGCCGTCGCCGCCGCGCTGTTCCCTGCGGTCGCGGACGTCGTCGTCTACTACCCGATGTGGGCGACCGGCTGGCAGCTCGCGTACGGCGGCACCGTCGCGGCCAGCAGCCTGGTGATCGGCACGCTGGTCACGGTCGGGCTGGTGCGTGCGCTCGCGCGGACGGGCGTGCTCGGCCCGTTCAGCGCGGGCCGCGAACAAGTCAACGTGTAGGCGCCATGCCGGCACTCGAGTTCCGCGGATTCGGTTGGCGGTACGCGGGCCGCAGGGAGTGGGCGGTCCGCGGCCTCGACCTGACCATCGGGCACGGCGAGCACGTCCTGCTGCTCGGCCCGTCCGGCGCCGGCAAGAGCACGGTGCTGCTCGCCGCGGCCGGCCTGCTGTCCGCGGACGGCAGCGGCACCGGCGAAGGCCACGTGTGGGTCGACGGCGTCGCGAGCGCCGCCGCCCGCGACCGGGTCGGCATGGTCTTCCAGGACCCGGACACCCAGATCGTGATGGGCCGCATCGGCGACGACGTCGCGTTCGGGCTGGAGAACCTGGAGGTGCCGCCGGGCGAGATCTGGCCGCGGGTGGACGAGTCGCTCGCCGCCGTCGGCCTCGGGTATCCGCGTGAGCACGGCACCGACCGGCTCTCCGGCGGCGAGAAGCAGCGGCTGGCGCTGGCCGGGGCGCTGTCCAGGCGGCCGCAGCTGCTGCTGCTCGACGAGCCGACGGCGAACCTCGACCCGCCGGCCGCGGCCAGGCTGCGTGGCACGGTGTCGGCCGCGGCGGACAGCACCATGGTGCTCGTCGAGCACCGGATCGAGGAGTGGCTGCCGCTGGTCGACCGGGTAGTCGTGCTCGAGGCGGGCGGCGGGGTCGCGCTGGACGGCAGCCCGCACGAGGTGCTCGTCGCGCACCGCGACACGTTGGTCGACCAGGGCGTGTGGGTGCCGGGGTTCGCGCCGGACGACCGGCGCTCGGCCGTGCCGGCGGGCCCCGCGCTGCTGCGCGGCGAAGAGCTGGCCTTCCGCTACCCCGGCGCCGGCACGGCCGCCGTCGCCGACGTCTCGCTGTCGGTGCACGCGCACGAGGCGGTCGCGGTGCTCGGCGTGAACGGGTCGGGCAAGTCCACGGTGGCCCTCATGCTGGCCGGGCTGCTCAGGCCGGCCGCCGGGGCCGCGCTCGACGACAGCGGCCGGCGGCTGATCCAGCTGCCGGCGGCGGAGCTGGCCGGCCGGGTGGGTTCGGTGTTCCAGCAGCCCGAGCACCAGTTCCTCACCGACCGGGTGCGCGACGAGCTGGCGCTTGGCCCGCGCCGTCGGCGGCGTACCGGTACCGGGAGCACGGAACGGGTCGACGAGCTGCTGCACCGGCTGCGGCTGGCCGACCTGGCCGACGCGAACCCGTACACGCTGTCCGGCGGCGAGAAACGCCGCCTCTCGGTGGCGACCGCGCTCGCGTCGCGCCCGGGCGCGCTGGTGCTCGACGAGCCGACGTTCGGGCAGGACCTGCGCACCTGGCGCGAGCTCGTCGACCTCCTCGCCGGCGTCCGTGCGGACGGCGTAGGCATCCTCGCGGTAACCCACGACCCGGCGTTCGCCACCGCCCTCGCCGACCGAACCGTGCACATGGCCGGCGGCCGGATCGTCACCCCGGACGCCGTCCCCGCCGGCAAGGGGCGCGCGGCATGACGGTGCACCCCGTCGCCCTCCCGCGCTCCGCTCCTCGCTCACATCCGGCAACCTCGCGGCGCACCGTCACCATGCTCGCTGCGATGCTCACGCGGGAGGCCTCCTCATGACGGTGCACCCCGTCGCCCTCCCGCGC